>DATFJS010000439.1:0-2847 GCA_035269045.1 Longimicrobiales bacterium
GTCGGGGGTGCGACGGCGCTCGAGGTGGATGTGCAGCGGCTGGATCTCGGGGCGGCCGCCACGGTCGAGGACGTGTTCCGCGAGATCCCGGGCCTGGGCGTCCGCACCAACTCCCGGGGACAGGCCGAGATCACGGTGCGCGGGTCGGAGTCCCGGCAGGTGGCGGTGCTTCTCGATGGTGCACCGCTGACCCTCGCGTGGGATGCGCGCACGGATGTCTCGGTCCTCCCTGCGACGGCGCTCCGGAACGTACGGTTCGTGCGAGGGCTGTCGACCGTGCTCCGCGGACCGAACGTGCTCGGCGGGGTGGTCGAGCTCGATCTCACGGCCGACGCGACCGAGTCCTCCAGCTTCTCGGCGGGGCTGGATCAGCTGGGAGGCTGGTCGACCGCCGCCACGGCCACCCGCACCTTCGCCGGAGGCGCCGGGCTGATCCGGGCCGGCGGGGGATGGCGTGATGCGCCAGCCGCCCCGCTCGCGGACGGAATCGACGAGCGGCCCCAGGCGGAGAGCGGCCAGCGGCTGAATACCGACTTCGAGAATCTCGACGGATTCGTGGCCGCGAAGTACACCGCCGCCGACGGGGCGTGGACGACCTTCTCGGCGACGGCCCACCGATCCGAACGGGGGATCGCCGCGGAGCTTGGTACGCCGGACGCGCGATACTGGAGGTACCCCGGCACGACCCGGTCCGTCGTCGCGCTGCGCGCCGGCACCGGGGAGCGCACGACGCCGCTGGGCACCGGTGAGGTGCAGGCCGGCCTCTTCCTCGACTCCAACGACGAGGAGATCGTCGCCTACAGCGGCCCCGACTACGCGGATGTCGTGGCGACCGAGGTGGGGGAGGGGCGCACGGTCACCGGTCGGCTTCGGGGAGACCACTCCCTCGGAGATCGGGGCACGCTGCGCGGCTCCATCGACTACGGCGTCGTGAACCACGACACGCGGGTCGAGGGAGAGTCGCGCAGCTATCAGCAGCGCCTGCTCAGCGCAGGCGCCGAGACGGAGTGGAGCCTGGTCCGTGGCGGACCTCTGCTCGATCGCCTCACGGCGTCCGTCGGGGGCGTGTTCGACCGGGTGTCCACCCCCGAGTCGGGGGGCCTGCCGTCCCTCGGTACCCTCGAGGACTGGGGCGCGCGGTTCGGGCTGTCGGCGACGGTCAACCAGGGACGCACCCTGATCCATGCGGGTGTCAGCCGTCGCGGCCGATTCCCTTCGCTGCGGGAGGCGTACTCCGAGGCGCTGAGCACGTTCGTGCCGAACCCGGATCTGGGGCCCGAACACCTCGTCGCGATGGAGGCGGGCGTCACGACCGGGGTCGGAAACGGGGAGTTCCAGGTCGTACTCTTCCGCCATGACCTGACCGACGCGATTCGCCGCATCACCTTCGCGGATGGCAGCCGTCAGCGCGTGAACTCCGACGAGCTGGAGAGCCGCGGAGTGGAGGTGTTTCTTTCGCAGTCGTTCGGACCGATCGGCGCGGGCGGCGACCTGAGGCTTCAGGCCGTGGACCTGTCGGATCCGGGAACCGCGCTGTCCAGCGAGCCCGAGAATGTCCCGGAGCAGGAGGGACGGGCGTGGGCGGAGTGGTCACCTTCACCGAATGTGCGAGTGCGCGGTGAGGCCGAGTACACCGGATCGCAGTTCTGCCAGGATCCCTCGACGGGATCGGATACCGAACTCGACGGTGGGACGTGGCTCAATGCCCTGGTCTCGAAAGTGTGGTCCGTCGGGGGTGTGTTCGACCGCGTCGAGACGACCCTGCGCGCTGTGAATCTCACCGACACGGCGCTGTACGATCAGTGCGGACTTCCGCGTCCGGGCCGAAGCCTCACGATGCAGGTGCGCCTGTACTGACGCGGCTTGCCGCCTCGAACGGAGCCGCCCGGGCGCGGGTTTTCCGACGTACCCCTAGATCGGCTTGTACAGCGCGACCCAGCCGGCAAGCGCGGCGAGCAGCGGGGCCACCACCAGCGCGGGTCCGGCGAGGGCCGGCACCCGTCGGATCGCCACAACGCCGCCGAGGATCGTCCACAGGCCGAGCTTCGCCCATATCCATCCCGGCAGACCGAGCCCCTCGGTGATCTCGAGCCGCGCCAGCATCCCGAATCCACCGAGCAGGATCATGAACAGGGCGATCCCGTGCGCGATGACGATCCGGCGTCCCCACGGATCCGCCTCGGGCGGCGCGACGTCGGACACGCGCCATGCGGCGGCGCGGGCGAGGGCCGCGGAGAGGCCCGTGAGAAGCAGGAAGATGCCCAGGTAGTGGACGACCTTGTAGGCGGTGTAGGGGATCACGGGTGGCTCGGGTCGAGTGCGGTCACGGCGATGCGAATCGGTCCCGCCAGGATGGGGACAGCGCCGGGTGGTCGGCGGCACGTACCCGGACCCCCTCGTCCCGGTCCCGACCGGTGACGTACTCGACGACCTCACGGATCGTGAGCCGTCGCGGGTGCCGTGACTCGCGAACGATCTCCGAGTCCCTGCCTATCTCCCCGGGCTCCTCGATCGCGAAGTAGATCCCGTTTCGCCCGGCCTGGTGGAATCGCTTCGTCATGAGCGGATCCCGAAACCGGAGTCCGAGCTTGGGGCACGGCATCCTGGGCTCCGTCACGCGGAGAAGGGCAGTCCCGATCCGGTACAGGTCGCCCACGCCCGTCTCGCTTTCCAGGAGGCCGACGGTCGTTAGGTTCTCACCGAATGCTCCCGGGGTGTCGAGGACCTCGGCGTGCTCCGCTCCGAGCTGACCGCGCCACCAGGCGTAGTGCTCCGACGGGTACGCGTAGATCGACCTGGTCGGCCCGCCGTGCACCGAGAGGTCGGCCTGCGCGTCCCCGGCCATCT
>DATFJS010000440.1:0-4323 GCA_035269045.1 Longimicrobiales bacterium
GCGGCGGCTGCTTCCGTCGGGTCGGCTACCGCGGTCGCGGTCTCCTCCCCCACATCGACGCGGCCCGGGCCGGAGGACGGCGTTCCGCCGTTCCCGGCCGGACCCGACGGTCCACCGTTGCCCCCACCGAAGTCCACCTCCACCGAGAAGTCGTCGCCGACCGGCCCCACCGCCTCGAGGCCGCGCGCGGCGGCCTCCTGCAGCAGGTCGTCGATCGTGCGGTCGCGGCCGGCGGCCAGCAGACTCTCGGCCATGCGGCGCGCCACGACCCGCGGGTAGCGCTCCCGCAGATCCGTGATGCGCGCCTCGTACTCCGCGCGCAGCCGCTTCTCTTCCTCGGCGTAGGCGTTCTCGAGCTGACGGGTCACATCGTCCCGGACCGTGTCCGGGACATCGAGTCCGGCGAGTTCGCGGAGCTGGTGCCAGTAGAGCAGGCGTTCTTCGGCGAGCTGCACCATCTCGATCGACGCGAGCAGCCGGCTGCGTCGGCCCTCGCCGTCCACGGTCCAGACGAAGGGCCGCTGGCCGGTCCGCTCGTCGGCCGACAGTCGCAGGAAGTCGGCGAAGGGCACCAGATCGTCGGCATCGTCGTCCGACACCGGCCGGAAGTGCTTTCTGAACCGCGTCTCGGTACAGGCCCAGTCGGCGATGGTCAGCGGGTACTCTTCCGTGACCTCGTTCCCATCCTCGTCCTTGAAGGTCAGGCTGTAGGCCGGCCACGTGTCGTCGAGTGCCGGATTCCCATCCAGGGAGAGGCAGTCGGCGATGTCACGACCCGCATCGGGGTCGTAGGTGAAGAACGGGAAGGCGCGGGCCTCGAGCGCGAGCTTGGCCGCTTCGGGCGCCCATTCGTCCGCCAGCCCGTGCTCGACCGGACACGGCGTGTAGATGTTGAAGATGGCGGGCCGCCGGGAATTCAGTCCCCTGATCACGCCCTCCATCAGGTGGGAGGCGAGCGCCTGCGAGGACTGGTGCACGAACACGCCCCGGTGGGCCATCGCGATGTACCCGAGCTCCTTCCGCACCTCCTCCTTTCCGTGGTGCGCGGCGCCCCAGGCGGACATGTCGGCGATCTGCCCCGTGAAGCCCGAGGTGCACGCCTGGCCACCCGTGTTCGAGTAGACCTGCGTGTCGAGAACCAGCACGCGGATCGGCTTCCCGGACGCCATGAGGCGCGAGAGGTTCTGGAATCCGATGTCGAGCATGGCGCCGTCCCCACCGATGCTGAGGATCGGCGGGCAGAGCTTGAACTCGGTGTCGTCGAAGTCCTCCCAGGTGAGGTCCTGCAGCTCCGGCTCGTCGCGCTCCGCATCCCAGGTACCGTCGACGAGCTTCCGCGCCCGACGCACGTTCTGAAAGGCGTCCGCCATCTTCCGCATCTGCCCCTCGAAGATCCCGATCGCGATCGAGGGCGCATCCTGGAAAAGGTGGTTCACCCAGGGGAAGGGATACGGGTTGTAGGGCCAGGTGCTGCCCCACACGGACGAGCAGCCCGTGGAATTCGTGATGCCGACGGGCGCTCGTCCGCGCCCACTCGGCCCCTCGGTATAGCGCCACCGCAGGTCCTCGAGCGCGCGGCGGCTCGTGTTCAGCCGCTCGACCTCGTCGCGTACGTCCGCGGGCAGCTCGACATCGACGTGGCCTTCGTCGGCCGCGTCGAGATCGGCCTGGTCGCCGACGAGGTCACGGGCGCGGCCGGCAAGGCCGTCGATGAGGCCGGTCAGATCCTCGACGAACGCCTCCACGCGTGGCTGCATCACCGCCTCGATCGTGCTCGTGACGAGGTGTACGGCGGTCTTCTCCCCGCAGCCCATGCAGGCTCCGTCTCCACCGGCCATCGACCGGTAGGCGTCCTTCTTCAGGAGCAGCGAGCTCAGAACGCCGATTCCCTCGTCCAGGTCCCGAACGTTGATGAAGCGGTCCGGGGTGTCCGGGAGTCGCTCCCAGAACTTCCAGTTGTCGCGCAGCGTCTCGACCACCTCGTCGGTCTGCCGGATGGTCACGAGGGCCTCTTCGGGACATACCTCGACGCAGATGTTGCACCCCTTGCAGGCCTCCGGGTTGATGGTGATCGCGAGCAGCCCGCCGCTTCCGGCTTCCTTCCGCTCCGGCACGTCCCAGAAGGGCGTGGTGCGGGCGAGGGGGAACTCCGCCAGACGGGCGTAGACCGTCGACCATTCGAAGTCCAGCTGCGAGCGGCGCTCCGGATCCCAACCGAGTCGGTCGGCGATGCGCTCGTAGGACGCGCTCAGGGCTTCCGCCACGGTGCGGAAGTGACCACCGCCCAGATGCTTGCGTACCTCCTTCTCGAGTGGCTTGAGAATCTGCCGCACGCGTCCACCGCCACCGGGCACCTCGGCGAGCGCCGTCTCCAGCAGGTCCGCCACCGGAACCACCAGGCCGGGAATCGCGGCGTCGGGACACTGCACCCAGCACTGCGAGCAGCCGGTGCACTTCTCGGCCACGAACTCCGGCACCTCGAAGCGGATGTCCGTCATGTCACGGACCGCGCTCGTGGCGGCCGGAATCGCGCTGATCGCGCTGAAGGGATCCGCGATCCCGTCCTGACCCACGGCACACACCGAGCAGACCTGCTCGAAGAAGCGACCGGGGTCGGCGATCCCCTGCTCTGCCGGATGATCCATCTGCGAGGGGATGTGCGCGGCCGGTGCCTCGGTCACCTCGTCGAGACCGTCCTCGGCCAGTACCGGCACCTCGACGCACTCGTCGAAGCCGCGGCGGATCACGCGGACGTTGTCCTGCACGACCTGCTCGCCCTTCTTCCCGAACTTGGAGCGGATCTGCGCGGTGAGGCCCTCGAAGAGGTCGGCCTCGTCCATCCCTTCCTGCTCCAGCAGGGGTGCCGTCCGGAAGAACGCGCCCATGAAGGCGGCACCCTGCATCCGGTACCGCAGCTCGGCGTCCGAGGCCTCCTCGCCCGCGATGCGGAAGCCGTCCAGCGCCCACACGCGGATCTCCCGCTCCCGGATGTCCCGCTGAATGTGCTCCGGGAAGCTCCGCCACACCTCGGCGGGCGACCGGTCGCTCTGGATCACGAAGGTCCCTCCGTGCGCCAGCCCCGCCAGCGGGTTCGAGTGGCGGAAGACGTTCCCGTCCGGAGACAGCACCACGTTGACGTACTTCAGCTCGGCGTTCAGGCGCACGGGCTCGTGGCTGAAGACCGCGTAGAACGTCGTGGGCTGGCCCTTCTTCTCCGACCCGTACTTCGGGTTGGCCTTCACGTGCATGCCGAAGAGGTCGAAGGCCGTTTCGGCGATGTTCTTGCCCGTGGTGATCGCACCCCAGCCCCCGACGGAGTGAATCCGGAGCGAGGTCGCGTCCTCCGGCAGCAGGTTCACCGGCGTGGCCGGCTTCAACGCGCGGTCGGCGATGTTCGGGTACGCCTCCTTCAACTGGTCCTGCCAGATCTGGAGCTTCGGGATGCGGGTCCCTTCGCGGATGAACTCCACCCCGAGGTAGTAGTGGCGACGCTTCGCGCCCCCCTCGAGCATGTTCTCGACCGCGGCGATCAGATCCGCCGGCTGCAGGTCACGCGATCCGAAGCCGAAGCCGGCCGCGAAGAAGTCGGGGACGTCGTCGGGTGCCACCGGTGGCACGTCCGGGTACGGAAGCGACAGATCGTCGAAGGCCGCCAGCGCCTCGTCCAAGAGCGGGTGACGGAGCTTCGCGCGCTTCTTCGGCAGCATCCGGTGGTTCTCGGACGCCTGCGCCATGGCCGAGCGGATCTCCCGCAGGAGCGGGGGATCCACCGCGAGCGGCTGGTCGAGGCGTTCGAGGACGGTGACACCCCGCTTTCCGGCGAGCATCCGTGCCACGAGGTCGGCCGGGAACGGCCGGAACATCGTCAGGTTCAGAACCCCGACCTTGATGCCCTTGTCGCGGAGGTGATCGGCGACCGCTTCGGCGTTCGGTACGACCGACCCCTGCCCCGCCAGGACCCACTCGGCGTCGTCGAGCCGATACCCCGCGACGCGGGAATACCGGCGACCCGTCAGGTCCGCGTACTCGTCGAACGCGCGATCGGTGAGCTCGCGCACGTGGTCGAAGTAGAACGGCCGCTGCGCGGCGACGCCCTGCGCGTACGCGTCCTGGTTCTGGACGACGCCGAGCATCGCCGGGTAGTCGAGGTCGAACAGCTCCGGGACCCGCCGACGCTCCTCGCCGAAGACGAGCCGCTGGGCGGGCGTCGGGGACGCGATGCGGTCCGAGGGGTCACCGAGGTAGGCCCGGATCAGCTCGGGCTCGGGCAGTCGTACGTCCTCGATGACGTGCGAGGTCAGGAACCCGTCCTGGGCCGCGATG
>DATFJS010000441.1:0-3911 GCA_035269045.1 Longimicrobiales bacterium
TGAGCGCGTTCCGCATCCCATGCCGGAGGATGACGCTCCAGAACGAGGCTCCTTTGGCGCGGGCCGTGGTCATGTACTCCCGTCGCATCACCTCGAGCATCGAGGAACGGAGGACTCGGGCGATTGTCGTCGCGATCCCCGTGCCAAGCGTGACGGCCGGGAGGATGATCGAGGCGAGCCCGTCGCGTCCCGAGACCGGCAGCCAGCGAAGCTGCACCCCGACGATGAGGATCAGCATGATGCCGATCCAGAAATTCGGCATCGCCCGTCCCAGCGTGCTGGCCGTCGTGACGAACAGGTCGAGCGGGGAGTTCTGGTAGATCGCGGACAACAGGCCTGCTGGAATCGCGATCACGATCGCGACCAGGATCGAGGCAAGCGCGAGCTCCAGGGTGGCGGGGAGCCGTTCGAGGACGAGCGGCATCGCGGGTTGCTTGTACCGGTAGGAATCCCCGAAGTCGCCGGTGACGATGAGGCCTAGCTGGCGGAAGTACTGCTCGGGAAGCGGTCGATCGAACCCGTACGCCGCCCGTACCGACGCGATCTCCGCCGCGGACGCCTCGGGGTCGACGAGATGCGCGATCGGGTCGCCGCCGATGCGCAGCAGCACGAACAAGATAAGTGTGAGGCCGAAGAGGGGCGGAATCATCTGAAAGATCCGCGCGATGAGATACTGGGTCACACAAACGTCCTCGTCATGTCAGGAGAGGGGCGTGCAGAAGGCTCGTGGTGAGCCTCCCGCACGCGCGGTCTCGAGGGGGTTACTCGATGGAGGCGTTGCCCATCCAGAGGAAGCCATCGAGCGGGGCCTGCCAAGCGAGATCGGTGTTCTTGCCGATCGCTCCGGCCATCTGATAGAGAGGAATCGACACGCCGGCGTCGTAGATGAGCCGCACGATCTCCTTGTACTGTTCGGCACGCTCTTCGGGGTCCATGTTCACGGCCGCTTCGCGGATCAGCGCGTCGACGCGGTCGGCCTCAGGACCGGACCAGCCGGAGCGCTCTCGACGGTCGGAGCGTTCGGACAGCACGACGATCCACGGGTCGAAGAACGAGTTCCCGAGGGCGTCCATGTAGATCTCTTCGTTCCTGTAGGGGAAGTAGACCTGCTCGCGGAAGGTAGTGGTGTCCAAGACCTGGAGGTTGACGTTCAGTCCGACGGCCTCCAGCATCGCTCCGACGACTTCGCTGACCTCTCTCTGGAGCAGCCACGAGGTGCTGCTGTGGAACGTCAGCTCCTCGCCGTCGTAGCCCGCCTCGGCGAGAAGCTCGCGCGACCGCTCGGGGTCGTAGTCGCCGAAGGTTCCGTACATCTCCGGATCGGAGCCGATGGTCGGGGGCGTGATGCGCGTCATCGTCGGCACGCCGAGCCCTTCGATGACCTCCATGATGAGCTCGCGATCGATCGCATGCTTGATCGCGTTACGGATCCGAACGTCCGCGGTCAGACCGTCCCAGTCGGGGTTCTGCTCGGAGGGACCGGCGCGGAGGGCCAGGAGCATGACGCGGGTCGTGAGGTAGTCCTGGACTTCCGTGCCTTCGTTCTCGTTGATCCGCGGCCAGTCCTGCGGAGAGACGTCCGTGATCAGGTCGACGGCGCCGGTCAGGATGTTGGCGACGCGGGTCGAGTTCTCGGGGATGGAGCGCCAGGTGATCGTCTCGATGTCCGGCGCGCCCTGCCAGTAATCCTGGTTCGCCTCGAGAACGAGGAAGTCGTCGGTGACGTACTCGGAGAACTCGTACGGTCCGGTTCCGATGGGCGTGTACTCGCCCGACTCCATCATCTCGCGCCCGGCGACGGGCGCCTGGATGCCGCAGCCCGTACCGGCCATCTTGCTCAGGAACGACGGATCGGGCTCGGTCGTCGTGATCTCGATCTCGTACGGCGAGAGGGCGGTGATCTCGTCGATGAACAGCCACTGGTTGAAGGTGATGAACTGGTCACGCGAGGCATTCTGGATGCGCTCGTACGTCCACTTGACGGCCTCGGCGTCGAACGGCTCGCCGTTGTGGAAGGTCACGCCTTCGCGGAGCTGCAGGCGCCATGTGGTGTCGTCGATGTTCTCCCACGACGACGCCAGCCACGGCTCGAAGGCGGCCGTCTCGCGGTCCCTCCAGACAAGACAGTCGAAGATGTTCATGTGGATCCACGTCGAGGCGATCGCCCAGTCGGCGGGCGGATCGAGCGAGCTCGGAAGCTCGTTCATGCCGATCGTGATCTCTTCGCCGTCGCCTTGGGCGAAGGCGACGCTGGTCGGAAGGGCGATGAGAAGGGCGAGAAGAAGAAGCAAGAGGGTGAACAACGATTTGGTCGAGGAACGAATCACACGGGCCTCCTGAAGGCATAAGGATCGAAGCGTGGGCGTGCGAGGGGCTACGGTTTTCGAGCCATCGGCGTCCTCCCCGTGACGGTGCCAACGGTGGCGCTGGCGGTGGCGTACCGAGCGACCTGGTCGAGATCGAGCTCCACACCCCAACCGGGGTCGTCGGACGGGTTCATGTGCAGGCCAGCCGGTACCGGCGGATCCCTCAGGATCGAGGCCTCGAGGTGGGTGAATGGAGAGGGCCATGTGACGCAAGGGAACGCGGCGGCGAGGTGGGACGCGACCGCGGCGATCAGATCGAAGTAGATCGCCATCGAGAGGCCGAGATTCGCGGCCCCGAAGACGTGCGCGATATCGCGAACCTGGCTCACGCCCCCGTGCTTCGTGATCTTCATCAGCGCCAGCGAGGCGGCCTCTTCGCGCACCACGTCGATCGCGTCTTGGGCGGCGTAGATCGCTTCGTCGGCCATGACCGGCGTACGGAACGTCCGCGCCAAGGTCGCCATCTCGCGGCGGCTCGCGACCGGCTGCTCGACCGCACCCAGCCCGCCAATGGACTCCATCTCGCGCAGGGCGTACACGGCTTCCCAGAGGGTCCAGCCGGTGTTGCCGTCGATCTGGAGGACGGCCCGGCCTTGCAGCGCTTCGGCCACGGCGCGGTAGCGGGCGACGTCCTCGACGGGGTCCATCCCGACCTTCATCTTCAGGACCGAGAACCCGTGCTCGTCGACGCTCGCCACCGCTTCGGCGGCCATCGCGTCGGGAGCGGCGTGATGAACGAAGCCCATCAGCGTCAGGCCGTCGCGGACCTTGCCGCCGAGGAGCTCGTACACCGGAACGCCGAGCTGCTTGCCCTTGAGGTCCCAGAGCGCGATCTCGACGCCGGCGTGCGACGACCAGTGATGGGGGAGAGCGCGCATGAGGTCTGCGTGGATGGCTTCGATGCTGTCGAGGTCGCGTCCGACCACCACCGGAGCGAGGTGCCGCTCGATGTTGGCGAGGATGCCTTCGGCGGTCTCGCCGTACGACCTGGGCGCGACCGCCGTCTGGCCGATGCCGACGTGGCCGCTGTCGGTGTGCAGCTCGACGAGCACGGTGGTGGCGAGGTCGCCACTGCCGTAGCTGGTCGTGAGCGTCTCGCTGCGCGGCAGCGCGACGACGGTCGTGGTGATGCCGGTGATCTTCATGCGTCGCTCGCGCGGGTGCCGGCCGCGAAGCCGTACTCGCTCCGCGCGCCCTCTGCCGTCACGATGCCGTCGGCCAGGTCACGCTCGATCGAGCTGGGGTCGCGCTGCGCGGCGGCCCCGAAGCCGGCGCCGCCGGGCATGCGAAGCTCGATCTCGTCTCCGGGCGCGAACGCCAGGATGGGGAACTGGGTGATGACCTCGCCGTTGAAGCGGACCTCGCCGGTCTTGCCGGGGTCCCCCCCCTCGAGTCCGGGAGGAGCGCAGAAGATCTTGTCGGGCCGCACCCTGGCGTTCACGACGTCGTCGCCGGTGTTCTTGAAGGTCATGACCTGCCCCGGGCCGCCACGCTGACGTCCCGCGCCTGCGCTGTCCGCGAGCAGCTCCTTGTTGAGGATCATGA
>DATFJS010000442.1:0-15136 GCA_035269045.1 Longimicrobiales bacterium
CCGCCCGTTCCGTGGCCAGCCGACGTATCTGCTCCGGGATCTGGACCGAGGGAATCGGCGTGTCGGAGGCTCGGCCCACGAGCGTATTGAGTCGAGCGACGGCGGACACCCTTCGTTCGCGGAGCGCGACGGCCTGATCCGTGAGCCGCGTCAGCTCCACCTGGGCCCTCAGCACGTCGGGCTGGCCGGCGTCCCCCACGGCGTATCGGGACGAGGTCAGGTCGGCCAGGTCCGCGAGGAGTTCACGGTTTCGCGCCGTCACCTCCAGGGCCCGATCCACGAAGTAGAGTTCGTGGAAGGCCGCGCTGACCTCGGACCGGACCTCGTCCCGGACCCGACGCACCTCCCAGGTGGCCGCCTCGCTCCGGCTCGAGGCGATCGACTCGCCGAGGGCGAGGCGGTCCGGCCACGGCAGGCGCGCGCCGAGCTGGATCTGCGTCATGGTCATCATCTCCCGGCTCAGACTCGGGTCGGCCACCGGGATGTTCATCAGCGCCAGCCCGAGCGTCGGATCGGGCATCACGCCGGCCTGGGGGATCCGGGCCGCCGCGGCGTCGGCGGACGCGCGGGCCGCGGCGACCCGGGGATTCGCGGAGTCCGCCTCCGTCAGGAGGGTCTCGAGCGAGACCACCTGGGCGCGGACGCCGTGGGGGGCGAGGGTCGCGGAAACGACCGCCGCCAGTGTGACGATGGCAATGCGGAGCATGGAATGGTCCTCTTCTACCGTGGTCCAGGGCCCGATGCGCGCGCGCATCGGAGAGCCGGACACGACGGATCACGAAGGGATCTGCACGCCCGTGGAGGTCGGCGTTGCGCCGATCACTTCCGCGGGGGTCCGGCTCGGAGATTCGGAGTGGGATGAGCGCCCGGCTTCGCCGAGCGAGTCCGAATCAGTCCCTGGGAGGGGGCAGGAGGGGATCCGAGGAGTGCAGCGTCGCGAGCTCCCGAGCGGGGCGGAACGCCACCATGGAGAAACCGTCGACCGTACCGAACCCGGTCGAGACGGCGGGCGCCACGACGGGCGCCGTGCACCCGGTTCCCATCATGGGCATCCAGGGACAGGGAGGGGGATCCCCCCCGTCCTCGTAGACTCCGGGAGCGTCCGGGTTGGATGCGTGGGCGGCAGCCGTCATATGAGCGGCCATGTCGCCGGAGTGTTCGTCCGCGTGGCTCGCGACGACGTCGCCGTCCTGATGCATCGGCATCGATGGATCACACAGCGACGCCGCTCCCGCTTCCGCAAACGAGAGACCCAGGGCCAGAAGCCCCAGCAGGCCGGACGCCACGCGGCGTCGAAAGAGTCGATGCATGAGTGGATGGAAGTTCGAGACGGACAGGCCCGGGGGCAAGGCGTCCCCGGGCCCGTCGACCCGCCAGCGGGGCGAGTCAGCTCGCGAAGAGGGACACGCCGGCCTGCCCGGCCGCATCGGCGAGGCGATGGTCCAGCGTCGCGAGCGGCACACCGAGTCGGATCGCCAGCTCCAGGTAGGAGGCGTCGTACGCGCTGAGCTGATGGTCGCGTGCCAGTTGCCGGGTCGTCTCGAACGGACGACGACGCTCCACCGGATCGACGACGATCGGGAGCTGGAGGAGAAGGGAGGCGAATCGGCTCGCGTCCTGCGACGTGATGCGACCCCGCCGCTCGGCCACGACGAGTCCGTTGACGATCTCCAGGGGCCAGATCGAGGCAGCGACCGCCTCCGATCCGTCCAGAGCGTCCAGCACGGACATCGCCAGGCCCGTCCGCTCGTCCTCGAACGCCCACGCGAGGGTCACCGAGGCGCCGACGACCAGCTCCATCAGCGCCGACCTTCGTCGATCAGGTCCCGAACCTGGAGGTCGGGCCCGAGCGTCCGTCCATCGCCGAAGGTGCGCAGCTCGCGGAGCGATTCCGACAGCCCCGGCCGCGCCGCACCTCCGGGAGGTACGAGCTCGGCGACCGGGACACCATGACGGGTGATCGTGATCCGCTCGCCCCCCTCGACCCGGCGCAGGAGGGCGGGAAGATGGGTCTTGGCTTCATATGCGCCCACTTCGGACATTTCTGCCTCCCGGTTGCCGCAGAGTCGAACTTCAGACTGGTCTGCTACTGGTCTGTTCAAGTTTACCGTCCACGATCGTTCCCGAAGAGGCGCATTCGTGGACGGTGGCCAGATCCGCGAGATCGACCTCGTCTACTTCGGTGGATGCCCGGACGTCGAGAGGCACGAATCAGTCCGGGGGTCTGCCGCCCGAGCAGGTCCTGCTCTGGAGCACGACCGCTCTGGCGGGCCTGTTCGCCACATTTCCGACGTGGTCGGCGTGGCCGACATGGGCACGGGACGGGCCTCACGGTGGGGCGTGCTTCAGGGCAACAGCCGAGCGACCTTGAAGAACTGCTCGAACAGCCACTCGGTCCGCGACGTGAGCCCGCGGCGTCTTACTTCGGCGTACGCGGACGCGCAAGCGACCGGGAGGCTGGCACGAGTGGAATCTCCCGGGCTGCGGATGCCCCATCGATCGTGATGGTCGTACGAATCCTTTGTCCGCTTCGGCGTGATTCACCGCTCGCCCGTCACCAGCCTGAAGGTGTCGCGGGCGATCAGGAGTTCCTCGTCGGTGGGGATCACCCAGACGGCGAGCCGTGACGCCTCCGTCGTGATCCGCCCCGTCGCGCCGTCCACCATCGCGCCGTTCGCCTGTGCGTCGACCTCGATCCCGAACCACTCGAGCCCCTCGAGGATCCGGCGGCGGATCTCCGGGGAGTTCTCGCCGATGCCGCCGGTGAGCACGATCCCGTCGGCCCCACCGAGCGCGGCGAGGTAGCCACCGATGTACTTCTTCGCCCGGTAGCAGAAGATCTCGATGGCGAGGCGCGCACGCCGGTCGTCGTGCTCCTCCACCTCGGCCAGGAGGTCCCTCATGTCGTGCGTGAGCCCGGAGATGCCCAGCAGTCCGGACTGACGGTTGAGCATCCCCCCGATCTCGCGCAGGGACATCCCCTCCTTGCCGGCGATGTAGTCGAGCACGGCGGGATCGACGTCGCCGGAGCGCGTCCCCATCACGAGGCCCTCCAGCGGCGTGAACCCCATCGAGGTGTCGACCGAGCGCCCCCCGTCGATGGCGCACGCCGACGCGCCGTTGCCGAGGTGGAGGGTCACGATCCGGACCTCGTTCTTCGGAATGTCCAGGAGCCTTCGGTACCGCCACGCGACGTAGCGGTGCGAGGTCCCGTGGAAGCCGTAGCGACGCAGCTTGTAGCGGCGATACAGCTGGTAGGGGAGGGCGTAGAGGTAGGCGTGTTCGGGGAGGCTGGTGTGGAACGCGGTGTCGAACACCGCGACCTGCGGAAGGCCCGAGCCCAGCACTTCCCGGACCGCCCGGATGCAGCGGATGTTGTAGGGGTTGTGGAGAGGCGCGAGGTGGATCATGTCCTCGAGCTGGCGGAGCACGTCGTCGTCGATCCGGACCGAGGTGCGGAAGCGCTCGCCTCCGTGGACCACCCGGTGTCCCGCCGCATCGATGTCGGCCACGCTGGCGATGTCGACGCCGGAGTTCTCCGACGCGATCCACTTGAGCACCCAGTCCACCGCGGCCCGCAGATCGGGCAAGTCGGCCGTCACCACCTGTCCGGGCCCGTCACCGACATGGAGCGTGACCACCGCCTCGCCCCCGATCCGCTCGAGCACGCCGTGCGCCAGCTTCTCGTCCGTGAGCTCGGCCATTCGCTCGGTGTCGGTACGGATGAGCTCGAACTTGAGCGTCGACGAGCCGGCGTTGAGCACCAGGACGTTCATGACGGGGTCGGATCGGATGAGGGAGTGGTGTCGGAGCTCGGGACTCGCGACCGGAGAGGGACAGGGTAGGGATTTTCGGGCGGTGTCGACACGGGGTGGTCGCGAGGCGCCCGACGCTCCATCTTGGACGCCCCACGCCGGAGTGGCGGAATTGGCAGACGCAGGGGACTCAAAATCCCCCGGGCTTCGGCCCATATGGGTTCAAATCCCATCTCCGGCATTCGAGGCTCCGGCGTTGGATGCGTCGTCGCGCGCGACCGAACGTTGTTGCTCCTGGGACGTCACCCCGGTTGATTCGAGACAGGGAGTCCCCACTCGTCGACCGGAGGAGCCGCATGCCCGACCTCACCATCGTCACGGTGCTCCAGGCCGTGGTCGGCCTCGGCCTCCTCAACGTCTGGCTCGTCCGAGCCGGGTCCTCGACGGCGTATCGGGGCGGAGACGCGAAGACCCTGAAGGAGGAGTTCGAGGTCTACGGACTGCCGGGCTGGGCCTTCCATCTGGTGGGCGCGATCAAGATCTCGGCGGCCCTCGTCCTGCTGGCAGGCATCTGGCTGGATCTGCCGGTCGACCTCGCGGCCCAGGTCGTGGCCGTGCTGATGCTCGGATCGATCTCGATGCACCTGAAGGTCGGAGACCCGCCGAAACGCTCGGTTCCGGCGGGCCTGGTCCTTCTGATGTGCGTCGCGATCTTCCTGCTCGACTGATCCTTCCGGACCGCGGTGGGCGTCAGCGGGCCTTCAGCAGATCCCGGATCTCGCCGAGGAGGACTTCCTCGTTGGAGGGAGCGGGTGGCGCCGCCGGCTTCTCCTCTTCCTTCCGCTGCAGCCGGTTGTAGGATCGGACCAGCATGAAGACGGCGAAGGCGACGATGGTGAAGGCGACGATCTCGTTGATGAAGACGCCGTAGTTGATGGTGACGGCGCCGGCCTCTTCCGCGGCGGTCAGTGTCTCGTACGGTCCGGGCATCGTTCCCGGCTCGATGGTGAGGAACAGGTTCGTGAAATCGACCCCGCCGAGCAGCAGCCCGATCGGGGGCATGACGACATCCGACACGAGCGACTTGACCACCGTGCCGAAGGCCGCACCGATGATGATTCCGACCGCCATGTCGAGGACGTTGCCCTTGACCGCGAATTCCTTGAACTCTTTCAGCATGAAACGCCTCTCCGTGACGATGGACGATCTCGACGGCCGACCCGATGCCGCCTCTGCCTGTCCGGAGCACCCTACGGACTCGGTCGGAAACTCGCCACCCGGTGGGATGCGCCGGGGAGTGGCGACGCGGCGGGTGGTCCTGGCCGCGGTGCTCGCGTCGATGACGGCCGTCATGGCCTGTGACGGCGGTCACGCGGTGCTGCGCGACGCCCCCGGCGATACGCTGGTCGCGGTCAACGGGACCCGCCTCTGGGTGCACGTCGAAGAGGAAGGGGTCGAAGGCGAGCGCGGCCGCGTCGGGTCGGAGGTGATCGTGGTCGTGCACGGCGGCCCGCTGCTCGATCACGGATACCTGGTCGAGCCACTTCGGCCGCTGGCCACCTTCGCCCCCCTCGTGTTCTACGATCAGCGGCTGAGCGGGCGGTCGGACGGCGTCGCGGACCCTCCGGCCCCGGATGTCTCCCTCGCCACCTTCGTGGAGGACATCGAGGGGCTTCGCGAGGCGCTCGATCTGGACCGGATCCACCTGCTCGGCCACTCGTGGGGCGGCGGGCTCACGATGCGCTATGCGATCGCGCATCCGGATCGCGTCCGGTCGCTCATCCTCGTCAGCCCGCCGGCCCCCTCCTTCGATCTGGCGGCACGGGAGGCACGGGCGCGGATGGAGGCGCTGGAGCCTGCAGACACCGTGGGCATGGGCGCCCTGCGTGCGTCGGACGGCCTGGCCGGCGGTGATCCCGAGGTGATCGCGCGCCTGCTGCGGATGTCCTTCCGTTCGCAGATGCTCGATCGAGCGTCGGCCGACCAGTTGGAGTTTCACGTTCCGGACGATTACCTGGCCCGCAGTGAGGCGCTGCAGGTGCTGGGTCCGGAACTCTCCGGCGCGGATCTGACGTCCGAACTGAGGGGACTCGGGGTCCCGACGCTCGTGGTGTACGGTGCCGAGGAGGTCGGAGCTCGACTCACCGGTCCTGCGTATGCGTCGCTCCTTCCGGACGTGCGCGTGGAAACGATCGAGGGGGCGAAGCACTTCGCGTTCATGGAGGCGCCCCTCGCATTCCGGTCGCTCGTCCGGGAGTTCCTCTCCGGGATCTGACCGGCCGGTCTCCGGTTCGGCACGTGCGAAAATCCCCACGCCCCGTGCGGAATCCGCCCACTCCGCACCTTGGGACGTGGCCTCAGCTTCGGTATACTTCACGGTGTGTCGTTCGACACGAAAACCCGACAATTCGATCGAAGCGCCGCCCCCGTTTCGGGCGGCATCAACCGCCAGGGAGTGGTTACATGGCAGAGCAGGGTCGCAACACCCTCACCGTCGTCGACAACCGGACGGGCAAGGAATACGAGGTAGACGTCCACGACGGGAACGTCATCAACGCGATGGACCTCCGTCAGATCCGCGTGAAGGACGACGACTTCGGGATGATGTCGTACGATCCCGCCTTCAAGAATACGGCGTCCACGCGCTCGAAGGTCACCTACATCGACGGCGCCAACGGCATCCTGCGCTACCGCGGATACCCGATCGAGCAGCTCGCGGAAAACGCGAGTTTCCTCGAGACGGCCTACCTGCTGCTGAAGGGTGACCTGCCGGACAAGGACGAGCTCGACCAGTTCGTCCACGACGTCACCTTCCACACGTACATCCACGAGAACATCCGCGAGCTGCTGCACAGCTTCCGGTACGACGCCCACGCGATGGGCATGATGGTCTCGGCGATGGCGTCGCTGTCGACGTTCTACCCCGAGTCGAAGGAGATCCTGGACGCGGACAATCGCTGGATCCAGATGATCCGGATCGTGGCCAAGATGCCGACGCTCGCGGCGTTCACGTACCGGCATCACCGCGGTCTTCCGCACGTGTATCCCGAGAACGAGCTGAGCTACACGGCGAACTTCCTGAACATGCTGTTCCGGATCGGCGTGAAGCAGCACCACCCGAACCCGGTGCTCGAACGCGCGCTCGACGTGCTCTTCATTCTGCACGCGGACCACGAGCAGAACTGCTCCGCGACCACGATGCGCGTGATCGGCTCGGCGCACGCCGACCCGTACGTGTCGATGGCGGGTGCGATGAGCGCGCTGTACGGCCCGCTGCACGGCGGCGCCAACGAGGCGGTGCTCCGGATGCTCGGCCGCATCGGATCGGTCGACAACATCCCGGCGTTCATCGAGGGCGTGAAGGATCGGAAGGAGCGCCTGATGGGCTTCGGGCACCGCGTGTACAAGGCGTACGATCCGCGGGCGAGCATCATCAAGCGCACCGCCGACGAGGTGTTCGAGGTCACGGGTCGCAACCCGCTGCTCGACATCGCGCTGGAGCTGGAGAAGATCGCGCTCGAGGACGAGTTCTTCGTGAGCCGGAACCTCTACCCGAACGTCGATTTCTACTCGGGCCTCATCTACCAGGCGCTCGGCTTCCCGGTCGAGATGTTCCCGGTCCTGTTCGCGATTCCGCGTTCGGTCGGCTGGCTCGCCCAGTGGGAAGAGATGCTGACGGACGACGAGCAGAAGATCGCGCGTCCGCGTCAGGTCTACGAGGGTGAGGAAGAGCGGCAGTTCGTCCCCGTGGACGACCGCTGAGTCGGTCTCGCACCGTGCGGAGACGACGCTGAGCGACCCCGCGCTCACGCTCGACACCGAGCACGCCGGGCTGCCGGAGTCCACGGCGGCCTACCGGATCGAGGGGCCCGAGTCGACGCTGGTCGACCCGGGCCCTTCGCCGTCTCTGCCGAAGGTGCTCGAGAAGATCGAGACCGCGGGCCACGACCCGTCGGAACTGCGGAATCTGATCCTCACGCACGTCCATCTGGATCACGCCGGTGCGGTGGGCCATCTGGCGGAGATGTACCCGAAGCTGACGGTGTACGTCCACATGGACGGTGCGCCGCACCTCGTCGACCCGGAACGGCTGATCGCGTCGACGCGCCGGACGTTCGGGGAGGCCTACGACGACCTGTACGGAGAGGTGAAGCCGGTCCCTCCGGATCGGGTCCGCGTCTGGCGGCCTCGGGAGTCGGCGGCCGTGGGAGGCCGAGGGGCCACGACCCTTCGAGCCATCTCGACGCCCGGTCACACGCCCCACCACCTGGCCTTTCTCGACGAGCGGGACGGGACGTTGTACTGCGGGGACGCCCTCGGACTGAGACTGACGCCCTCCGCTCCGGTGCTCGTGCCCACACCGCCGCCGGGCGTGGATCTGACGGCGTGGTTCCACACGCTCGACGAACTCGAGGTCATCGGCCCCGAGCGTATCGCACCGACCCATTTCGGCATGCATCCGCCCACATCGGCCGGGCGCGTCGACGTCACCCGCACCCACATCCGGGAATTCCGCGCCGAACTGCTCCGGCTCGCACTTCGCGCGAGGGCCGCACTCGAGATCGAGGACGAGACGGAGGACGCCGAGCGGTACGAGGCCGAGGTCCGCGACCGGCTCGCCGAGCATCGCGGACCCGACTGGGTGGACCGGTACGTCGAGGTGTTCAGCCCCGCCCGGGATTACCGGGGCGTGGTCCACTTCCTGACGGAAAACCCGCACTGGCATCCGCCACGGGGTGTGCCGGCCGAGTAATCGCCCCGCGTCCGAGCGGGGGTGGCAGAGGGGCAGGGGGGACCCGTATTCTCGCGGGGTTCGCGATCTCGTTTCGTCGCCGTCTCGCCATTCCACCCGCCGCTCCACTCGATGCCCATGACCGACCTGCCTCTGCGTGCCGCCCACCCCTCCGCCGTTCTCCGGCTCTCGACGCTCGGTGTGCTGGCGGTCGCGGGGACACTCGCGCTCGGCGCCTGTGCGCCCTCGGATGCACCCGAGGCGGGCGACGACGCGTCGGCCGCGGCGCAGGCGGAGGGCTCCTGGGGGCCGACCGGGACACCGGGACGACTCGTGATCGTCGGGGGCGGCCTCGATTCCGACACCGAGTCGGTCTACCGGGCGGTGCTGGAGGCTCGGGAGGGCGACGGCCCGTTCTGCGTCATGCCCACTGCGTCCGGCGTGCCGGAGCGGTCGATGAACTCGTCGATCGAGCGGTTCCGTGAGTACGGAGCGGAGTTCGGTCAGGACAGCCTCGAGGTGACCGGGATCTGGATCACCACCGAGAACATGGAGGCGGCTTCCGACCCCGCCGTCGTGGACTCGATCGCGGCCTGCTCCGGGTACTGGTTCGTGGGCGGGGTACAGGACCGGATCGTGCAGACGTTCCGGCCCGCGGAGGGAGACACGCCCGCCTACGACGCTCTCATGCGCCGCTGGAACGAAGGTGCTGTGGTCGCGGGATCGAGCGCGGGCGCCGCGATGATGAGCTCGCGTTCGATCGGCGGCGGCTCGCCCGCGGAGGCGCTGGAGGTCGGCGTCGCACGGGACGTGGACGGCGACTGGGAGCCCGACGGCGACGGCGTCTGGGTCCTTCCCGGGATGGACTTCGTGCCGTGGGCCATTCTGGGTCAGCACCACCTCGCGCGGGGTCGCTGGGGCCGCCTGGTGGTGGCGACCATGGTGGAACAGGACGAACTCGGCATCGGGATCGACGAGAATACGGCCCTCGTCGTGGATCACGGACCGGACGGGCCGGTCGGGGAGGTCGTGGGCGCCTCCAGCGTCCTCGTGGTCGATGTGTCCGACGCCGAGGTCGACGCCGACGCGCGTACGGCCGAAGGCATCCGTCTCGAACTGCTCGGGGCGGGGGATCGGATCGACCTCTCGACGGGCGAGGTCACGCGACGGACGATCGATCGCTTTCCGCCCGAGCCGGGGATCGACGTCGCGGCCAGCGGAGATCCGGACGAGACGCTCGTCGAGCCTACGCTCGAGGAGATCCGGGCCGATCCGTTCGCCCGGTGGGCCTTTCTGCACCTCCTGCACCAGATGGCCACCAGCGAGACGTTCTCGGACGTGACGCTGGACGGAGGTGCGCGCGAGCTCTACCTGCGGCCCGGCGGCGGGGCGACGGCGCTCGCCGATCCCACGGGGGAGCCGGTCGAAGGCGCCGGGACGCCCTGGGGACTGTCGGTCGGTCCCGTGATGCTCGACGTGCGGATGCCCGGGATGTAGGCGACGCTCGAGCGGTCGCGACCCGTCCTCACATCAGACGGCCCCGATCGCTCGAGTGGACCCGCGCCGTCCCTCCCACCACCATCGCGGCGGCGACCAGGGTCAGATTCTTGATGATGTACTGCCCCTCGAGCGTGAGGCCGAACGGGAAGTCGGTGAAGGTGACCTCCGGGAGCACGAAGAGGGGGAGTGCGGTGCCGGGCATCTGGAGGAACAGCAGCAGGATCGCGACCCGAATGGTCGGCCGGTAGAGAAGCAGGAGGCCGATCAGGACCTCCCACCATCCGAGGATCGGATAGAACAGGTCGAAGGGCACCCACGTCACGGTATCCCGAACGAGATCGTGGGCCGGGCTCATGTCGACGATCTTGAGGGCCCCGAACCAGATGAAAACGATCGCGAGCGAGTATCGGAGGAGGCGAATGCCGATCCGATCCATGAAGGACGCGATCGCGCGATCGATCGGGTCGAGCTTCTCCCAGTTTCGACCGATGGGGCCCCGCCGGGGCACGTAGGGAAGCTCGATGTCGCCCGACGCGTCGGCGACAGGCCTCTCTGGCGGACTCTGGCCGGTCGGACCCTCCGACTGCGCATCGCTCATGCGAAATCCTCCCACCCGGGTAGGGGAAAAAACCTTACAGCACGACCCCTGCGGCCCACTGTAAAGTGGACGTGTCACCTCCCGCTGTAAGGAAGTATGGACACGACGCTCTCACGAACGCCGCAGTCGAACGCGTGTATCGATGCGCATCCGACGGACGCCGAAGCCCTCATCGGGCCGAACGCCGTCACGCGCACGCTCGAGGCCGTAACTGAACGTCTCGGAGGGGGGATCGCCAAGACCCTCCGCGAGGCAGCCGGCGTTCCGGCGTCGATTCCGGAGGTGATGATCCCGGAGCAGTGGTTCGAGCGACTCGTCGCCGAACTCAGGAGCAGGACGAGCGAAGCCACCTCGCGCGAGATCCTTCACGCTGCGGGTGCGGCCACGGCCGCCTACGTGCGGCGGAACCGGATTCCGGCACCGGCCCGCGGCCTTCTGCGGGTTCTTCCCGCCCGGATGGCCCTTCCGATTCTGCTCGCCGCGGTGCGCCGCCACGCCTGGACGTTCGCGGGACGCGGCACGTTCGCGCACGTGGACGGCCACCTCGTGCTCTCCGATCCGCCGACCTGTCGCGCGGCATCGGAGGGCCACGCCGCTCCGGACTCGCACACCCCCGGCACCGTCCATGAGCCCGCGCGGAGTCGCGGTCTCGGCGGCGCCTACTACGAGGCCGCCTTCGAAGGCATCCTCTCCCTCGCCGCTCCGGACGTGCGCGTCCGCGAGGTGGCGTGCATCCGAGCGGGGGCCCCGGCCTGCCGCTTCCGACTCGATCGCCTTCCCCGGCACACCTGAACGGAGTATCCGATGCGTATCGTCCTGATCCACCCCAACTACCACTCCGGCGGCGCAGAGATCGCCGGGAACTGGCCGCCCGCCTGGGTCGCGTACCTGACCGGTGCGCTCCGCAAGGCCGGGTACGACGACGTCACCTTCATCGACGCGATGACGAACGAGCTGGAAGACGACCAGCTCGAGGAGGCGCTGCGTGCCGTCGAGGATCCGGACATCATCGGATGCACCTGCATCACGCCCAGCATCTACAAGGCGCAGGAGACGCTCGAGATCGCGCGTCGTGTCCACCCCGGGGCGGTGACCCTGCTCGGTGGGACGCACGCGACCTTCATGTACGGCCAGGTACTCGGGGAGGCGCCCTGGATCGACTACATCGTGCGCGGAGAGGGGGAGGAAATCCTCGTGAACCTCGTGCAGGCGCTCGAGGAGGGCCGGCTCGAGCGGGACCGTCGGCAGATCCGCGGCATCGCGTTCCAGGAGGGCGACGAGATCGTCGCGACACCGGCGAATCCGCCCATCCAGGACCTGGATTCGCTGTCACCCGACTGGTCGATCCTGGAATGGGACAAGTACATCTACATCCCGCTGAACACCCGGGTCGCCATCCCGAACTTCGCGCGCGGCTGCCCCTTCACCTGTTCCTTCTGTTCACAGTGGAAGTTCTGGCGCACCTACCGGACCCGCTCGCCGAAGAAGTTCGTCGACGAGATCGAGACGCTGGTGCGGGACCACGACATCGGCTTCTTCATCCTCGCCGACGAGGAGCCCACGATCCATCGCGAGAAGTTCGTGGAGATGTGCGAGGAGCTGATCGAGCGCGACCTCGGCATCCACTGGGGCATCAACACCCGCGTGACCGACATCCTCCGCGACGAGGAACTCCTGCCGCTCTACCGGAAGGCGGGGCTCGTCCATGTCTCGCTGGGCACGGAGGCGTCCGCGCAGCTGCAGCTCGAGCGGTTCCGGAAGGAGACGACGGTCGAGCAGAACAAGAAGGCGATCCAGCTGCTGCGTGACAACGGCATCGTGGCCGAGGCGCAGTTCATCATCGGCCTCGAGAACGAGACGAAGGACACGATCGAGGAGACCTACAAGTGGGCGATCGACTGGGGCGCCGACATGGTCAACTGGAACATGTACACGCCCTGGCCCTTCTCCGACCTCTTCGAGGACCTCGGCGACAAGGTCGAGGTGCGGGACTACGCCCGCTACAACTTCGTCACCCCCATCATGAAGCCGGAGGCGATGGAGCGGGGCGAAGTGCTCGCCGGCGTGATGAAGAACTACCGCCGCTTCTACATGCGGAAGGCCTTCTTCACCTATCCGTGGATCAAGGACAAGTTCAAGCGCCGGTACATGATGGGCTGTCTGAAGGCCTTCTGGAAGTCGAGTGTCGAGCGACGCTTCTACGACCTCGGCCGCGTCGGCTTCGTCGGGTCGTCCGACGTCGACTTCAAGTTCGATCCGGACCGGGTGCTCTCGAAGAGCGATCTGGTGCAGATCGCCGATGCGCGTCCGAAGGTAGGGAGCGTCTACAACGAGACCTCGCCGCTGCCCAGGCCGGCCGGAACGGGAGCCGGAACGGGGGCCGGGATCGGACCCTCGGCCTCCGCGTGCGGCGGGGGAGGCCATGCGTCCGCCGAGGACTTCGAGAAGGCCGCCCGCGTACCCGACGAGGAGCTGGTGCCGCACCTCGTGCTGGGTGAGGAGCGCATCGACGAGTTCCTCGATCCGCGCGGCTTCGCCCGGCAGCGGGCCCGCGCGAAGCGTCAGGCGATGAGCCTCACGGAGCTCGGGGACGAGGAGGTCACGACGGAGGCCACGCGATGATCGCCCGCGCCCATGCGCCCGGTTCGGCGCCCGCCTCCTCGACCACGCCGCTGCCGCCGGCCGCCGAGATTCTCGCGGCAGTCGAGCAGCACGCCCGGCCGGTGCCGCGCTACACCAGCTATCCGACGGTGCCGTTCTGGAGTCGGGAGTTCGGCGAGGCCGAGTACCTGGACGCTCTGGCCGAGGCGGACGCCTCCGAGCCCGCCTCGGTCTACGTGCACCTGCCGTTCTGCGCGAAGCGCTGCTACTACTGCGGCTGCAACGCCGTGGCGACGAGCCGCAGCGAGGTGATCGACCGCTACCTGGACCACCTCGAGTGGGAGGTACGCGTCATCGCCGAGTGCATGGGCCGGCGGCGCCCCGTGGATCGTATCCACTGGGGGGGCGGCACGCCCAACCTGCTCAGTGCCGATCAGGCCGGCCGGCTCATGCGCCTGCTGACCGACGCCTTCGAGCTCCAGCCGGATGCCGAGGTGAGCATCGAGATGGATCCACGCGTCGCGACGCCGGAGCAGCCGGCGATGCTGAAGGCGCTCGGATTCACCCGGATCAGCATGGGTGTTCAGGACTTCGATCCCAGGGTCCAGAAGGCGATTGGCCGGATCCAGCCGGAGTCCGACACGGTCTCGCTCCTCGAGGGTGCCCGCGCGGCGGGCTTCGAGAGCGTCAACTTCGACCTCGTCTACGGCCTTCCGTACCAGACGACCGAGTCCTTCCGGCGTACGCTGGATCGGGTCGTGGAACTCGCGCCGGACCGGATCGCGACCTTCAGCTACGCCCACCTCCCCGAGGCCCGGCGGATTCAGCAGGCCGTCGACGCCTCCGGCCTTCCGGAGCCCGAGGCGAAGCTCGGGCTCTTCCTGGATACGGTGGAGGTCCTGGAGAACGCGGGCTGGCAGTGGATCGGGTTCGACCACTTCGCGCGCCCCGACGACGACCTCGCCGTGGCCGCCCGCGAGCGCCGTCTGCTGCGGAACTTCATGGGCTACACGACCGATGCGGGCACGGACATGCTGGCGTTCGGCATGAGCGCCATCGGGTTCGTGGCCGGCCGTTTCGTGCAGAATTCCTCGGCGCTGGGCGACTGGCAGGACACGATCCGCGACGGCCGGCTTCCGGTCGTGCGTGGGTGGCAGCTGACGGATGAAGACCAGGTGCGCGGCGACATCGTGCAGCACCTGCTGTGCAATCTCGAACTCCCCGACGACCTGACCCGGGCCCGCTTCGGCGTGGACCTGGCGGGCGCGCTCGGGAAGGACATCGAGCATCTACGGGAGATGGAGGTGGTCGGCTTCCTGACACGTCGAACGGACCGCTGGGAGGTGACACCCCTGGGACGGTTCTTCGTGCGGAACGTCGCTGCCTCCATCGACCCGTGGCTTCGTCGAACCACCGAGCTCCCCACCTTCTCCTCGTCGATCTGATGCGTACGACCACGACCGCTCGACAACGCGGGACCCCGAACGGTACGTTCGACCCCGAAATGAATGATCGTCGTGACGTCGTCGTCGTCGGGGCCGGGATCGCCGGCCTGAGTGCCGCGTGGGAACTCCACCGGGCGGGCCGTGACGTGCTGCTGGTGGAAGCCGACCAGCGGGTGGGCGGCGTGATCCGCTCGGAGCCGGTCGACGGGGTCGGGGTGCTCGACCTCGGCCCTCAGACCGTACGCAGTCGGGACCCCGACCTCTTCGACCATTTCGACGAGCTGGGCATCGCGGACGAACGCATCGTGGCGGGCGACGCCGGGAAGAGTCGCTACATCGTCCTCGATGGCGAGCTGGTGGCGCTCCCGCACTCCCCCCCCTCGTTCATCGGGTCGAAGGTCCTGTCGGCGGGGGCGAAGCTCCGGCTGCTCACGGAACCCCTCCGCGGCACCCGCCCCGGCGAGGACGAGAGCGTCCGCGAGTTCTTCGCCCGGCGACTCGGGCC
>DATFJS010000443.1:0-7073 GCA_035269045.1 Longimicrobiales bacterium
CGCACGTGCACCTCTTCGGCGACGACGCGCCGGCGGCCGCCGGAATCATCCACCTCGGCGCCACGTCGGCCTTCATCGGGGACAACACCGACCTGATCCTCCATCGGGACGCCCTCCAGCTCGTCCGCGACCGCGTCGTGCTCTGCATGGAGGCGCTCGCCGACTTCGCGCGCCGATACCGCGACGTCCCCACCCTCGGGTACACGCACTTCCAGCCGGCCCAGCCCACCACGGTCGGAAAGCGCTGCACCCTCTGGCTGCAGGATCTCGTCCTCGACCTCGAGGAGATCCAGTTCCGCCTCGACACCCTGCGCTTTCGCGGCGTTCGCGGCACCACCGGTACGCAGGCGTCCTTCTTCGAACTGCTCGGCGACCACGACAGGGTCGATGCGCTCGACCGAGCCGTCGGCGAGCGGATGGGCTTCCCGGAGACCTATCCGGTATCCGGTCAGACGTACCCGCGGAAGGTCGACTACGCGCTGCAGTCGACGCTGGCGGGTGTGGCGGCCTCGATCTCCAAGCTCTCCCACGACTGGCGGATCCTGGCGCATCTCCGCGAGGTCGAGGAGCCGTGGGAATCCGAGCAGATCGGATCGAGCGCGATGCCGTACAAGCGCAACCCGATGCGCGCGGAACGGATCGGCGCCCTGTCCCGTCACGTCATCGTGCTGGCCCAGGATCCCGCGTTCACCGCCGCGACCCAGTGGCTCGAGCGGACACTGGACGACTCCGCGAACCGGCGCCTCTCCATCCCCGACGCGTATCTCGCGCTTGATGGCGCTCTGGTGCTCGTCGAAAACGTCGCGCGCGGCCTGGTCGTGAACCCGGCCGTCATCGCGAAGAACCTCGAGGAGCACCTCCCCTTCATGGCGACCGAGACGATTCTCATGAAGGCCACCAAGGCCGGCGGCGATCGCCAGGGGCTTCACGAGCGGATCCGCCAGCATGCGCTCGCGGCCGCCGGAGAGATGAAGGAGGGCCGAGCCTCCGACCTGGTGGACCGTATCGCGTCCGACGACGCCTTCGGGATGACCCTGGACGAGATCCGGGCGCTGATCGACGGGGAGCGATTCGTCGGGCGGGCGCCCCAGCAGGTGGACCGGATGCTGAACGAGACCGTGCAGCCGATGCTCGACCGTCATCTCGCCGCCGCGCGTGACCGCGTCGGGGAGCCGGAGGTTCGGGTATGACACCGCGGGAGGACGAGGTGACCGAGCGCGCCAACGTGCGCCGGCCGCATCCGATCGACCTGCCCCTCTTCCGGCGCGGCAAGGTGCGGGACGTCTACGAGGTCGGTACGGACCGACTCCTCATGGTCGCCTCCGATCGCGTGAGCGCCTTCGACGTCGTGCTGCCGCAGCCGATTCCCCGCAAGGGCGAGGTGCTCACGCAGATCACCGTGTGGTGGCTGAATCGGCTCAAGCGGGACCTCGGTCTGCGCCACCATCTCATCACCGCGCACGACGACGAGATCGTCGCCGCGCACCCGGAGCTCGAGGAATCGAGGGAGCACTGGGCCGGACGTGCGATGCTGATTCAGCGGACGCGGCCCATCCTCGTCGAGTGCGTGGTTCGCGGGTACCTGTCGGGCTCCGCCTGGCGCGAGTATCGGGATCACGGGACGCTGGCGGGCGAGCTCCTGCCCACCGGCCTGCGGGAGAGTGACCGCCTCGAGCCCCCGATCTTCTCTCCCGCCACCAAGGCGCAGGAGGGCCACGACGAGAACATCACCTTCTCCCGCATGACAGCGGTCCTCGGCACCGCACTGGCGACCGAACTCCGGGATCTCGCTCTGCGCATCTACGCGTACGGGTACGACACGCTGCGTCCCGGCGGAATCATACTCGCCGACACGAAGCTCGAATTCGGGCTCGACGATGGAGCGGTCGTCCTCATCGACGAGGTCATGACCCCCGACTCGTCGCGCTTCTGGCCGGCGGAGAGCTACGAGCCGGGACGCGGCCAGCCCTCGCTCGACAAGCAGCCGATCCGCGACTGGCTGGACATCCTCCCCGACTGGGACAAGCAGCCGCCACCGCCCGACCTGCCGCCGGAGGTCGTGGACGCGGCCACCGCCCGTTACCTCGAGGCGTTCCGGCGGGTGACGGGCACCGATCTCGACGACTGGTCGCCGCCGACGTCGTCGGCCTCGAGACGCGGTGGGGTGGATACGTGATCGACCGCCCCGCCCGGGATGGCCCCGCCCGGGATGCCCCCCGCCCCGACGAGCGGCGCCCACGCATGCAGCGGGGCATCATCATCCTTCCATCGGCATTCACCCTCGGAAATCTCTTCTTCGGGATCTACGGGATCGTCGCCGCCACCCGCGGCGACTTCGAGTGGGCGGGGTGGTTCATCATCATCGCGGGCATTCTCGACATGCTCGACGGTCGGGTGGCGCGATTCACCCGCACCGGGTCGAAGTTCGGTGCCGAGCTCGACTCGCTCGTCGACGCGATCTCCTTCGGCGTGGCGCCGGCGTTCATCGCCTACGAACTCTTCTTCGCCGACGCGGCGTGGAGCTGGGTGCTCGCGTACGTCTACATCACCGCGGTCGTCGTGCGCCTCGCTCGATTCAACGTGGAGCAGGGCGGCGAGGCGCGGAGCCACTTCAACGGGCTCCCGTCTCCGTCGGCGGGCATGCTGATCGCCTCCTGGTACCCCTTCAGCCAGACGCCTTTCTTCCAGACGTGGCTCGCGGACTGGCCCTGGGCGGACATCATGGGCGTGAGCATCGTCCTGCTCGGCGTCCTCCTCATGAGCCACGTCCCGTACGCGAAGGTGCCGCGAATCGGATTCCGCACCCGGAAGGGCCTGCTGACGACGGCGTGGATTCTCACGCTGCTCTTCCTCGCCATCACGATTCCGCGATACTACTTCTTCTCCGCTCTCGTCATCTACGTGACGTGGGGTCTCCTGAGATCCGTGCTGTTCGGACTCCTCGACCGACTCCCCGAGCGTGACCCCCTCCTCGACGAGGAGGAGGACGGGCACGACGATACGTCGACGCGGGCGCTGGACTACGGCGAAATCAATCCCCGCCCGGCCAGACCCGGGCGATTCTCCCCGGAGAACGACGCGTGAAGCGATACCGTCTCGAGATTCGTGTGACCCCCCGCCCCGGCATCCTCGACCCCCAGGGGAAAGCCATCCATCATGCCCTCCACTCCCTCGGCTGGACCGGAGTGGACGACGTCCGCGTCGGCAAGGCGATCCACCTCGAGATCGAGGCGGAGTCGGAGGAGGCCGCGCGGGCCGAGGCCACCACCATGTGCGAGAAGCTGCTCGCCAATCCGGTGACGGAGGACTTCGAGATCGACCGCGTCGAGGCGGACGCGACCGACTCCGGCGACTCCAAGTCCGACGATCAGGGGCCCGACGATCAGGGGTCCGACGATCAGGGGTCCGAAGACGCGGAGCAGGGCTGATGCGGGTCGCCGTCGTCACCTTCCCCGGGTCGAACTGCGACTACGACCTGTACCAGGCAGTGAAGCAGGTCGGCGGAAACCCCGAATTCCGCTGGCACCGTGATCGAGGCCTCGACGGCATCGACGCCGTCATGCTCTCGGGCGGGTTCAGCTACGGCGACTACCTTCGGGCCGGCGCGATCGCGCGATTCAGCCCGATCATGGAGGACGTGGTCCCCTTCGCCGAGACGGGCGGGCCCGTGGTCGGCGTGTGCAACGGATTCCAGGTCCTGTGCGAGGCGGGTCTGCTTCCGGGCGCGCTGATCCGGAACGAGGGCCTCCGCTTCCAGAGCGAAGACTGCCGGATGAGGGTCGAGCGGACGGACACGCCGTTCACGAACAGGTACGAACAGGGTCAGGTGATCCGGGTGCCGCTCGCGCACGCGGAGGGGAACTACCGGGCCGACGACGAGACGCTCGCGCGGCTGGAAGGCGAGAACCTCGTCCTCTTCCGGTACGTCGACGCCGACGGCGAAGCGACCCCGGCGTCCAACCCGAACGGATCCACCGCGAACATCGCGGGCATCCTCAACGAGAGGGGCAACGTCATGGGCATGATGCCCCACCCCGAGCGGGCGATGGAATCCCTCCTCGGATCGACCGACGGCGTCCCCCTGTTCGAGTCCCTGGTGGCCTCGCTCGGCGGCCGTGCCGGCGCCGACGTGGTGGGAGCGGGCCGATGAGCGACACCACCCCGCAGCCCGATCAGCCCCGGGCACTCCGCCCCGACCACGTCGATCCCCGCCAGGGTGATCCCGAGATCACGGCCGAGGTCGTGGCCGACCACGGCCTCTCGCCCGACGAGTACGAGCGCATCGAGCGCATCATGGGGCGGACGCCCACCTTCACCGAGCTCGGCGTCTTCAGCGCCATGTGGTCGGAGCACTGCGGCTACAAGAACTCGAAGCCGCTGCTCCGGCTGCTCCCGACCGAGGCGCCCTGGGTCATCCAGGGCCCCGGGGAGAACGCGGGCGTGATCGACATCGGCGACGGCTACGCGCTCGCCTTCAAGATCGAGTCGCACAACCACCCCTCCGCGGTCGAGCCCTACCAGGGCGCGGCCACCGGCGTCGGCGGCATCCTGCGCGACATCTTCACGATGGGCGCGCGACCGATCGCCGTGCTCGACTCTCTGCGGTTCGGAGACCTCGACACCGGCCGTGTGCGCTATCTCTTCGGCGGCGTCGTGAAGGGCATCGGCGACTACGGCAACTGCGTCGGGATCCCCAATATCGGTGGCGAGGTGCACTTCGACCGCGGGTACGAGGGCAATCCCATCGTCAACGCCATGTGTCTCGGCCTCATGAGGCACGACGACCTGATCACCGGCGTGGCCGAGGGCGTCGGCAACCCGCTCATGGCCGTCGGCGCCCGAACCGGCAGGGACGGCATTCACGGCGCGACCTTCGCCTCCGAGGAGCTCAGCGAGACGGACGACGTCGAGAGCCGCCCGATGGTGCAGGTGGGCGATCCCTTCACCGAGAAGCTGCTTCTCGAGGCGTCACTCGAACTCATCAAGTCGGGCCACATCGTCGGCATCCAGGACATGGGCGCCGCGGGCCTCACCTCGTCGGCCACCGAGATGGCCAGTCGGTCCGGCACCGGCGTGGAGATCGACGCCGCGCTCGTTCCCGTCCGCGAGAAGGGCATGACCCCGTACGAGATCCTGCTCTCGGAATCGCAGGAGCGCATGCTCGTCGTGGCGAAGGTCGGCCACGAGGCGGAGGTCCAGAAGATCCTGGAGAAGTGGGAGCTCGAGGCCGAAGTGATCGGCCGCGTGACCGACGACGGCATGTTCCGGGTCACCGAGAACGGAACGACCGTGTGCGAGATCCCCGGCATGCCCCTCGTCGACGGCTGCCCGACCTATCAGCGGGAAGGTGTCGAGAGCCCCGAGATCGCGGCGCTCCGCGACACGGAGCTGCCCGAGGCCGATGAGCCCGCCCGCGACCTCGCCGAGGCGTGGGTCGACCTCTTCGACTCGCCGAACCTCGGCTCGCGCCGCTGGATCTACAACCAGTACGACACCACCGTCCGCACCGGCACGGTGATTCCGCCGGGGAGCGACGCGGGCGTCGTGCGGATCCGCGGGACCCGTCGCGCCGTCGCCGCCACGACCGACTGCAACGGACGCTACGTCTACCTCAGCCCGAAGCAGGGCGCGGTGATCGCGGTGGCCGAGGCGGCCCGTAACCTCGTGTGCACGGGTGCGCTCCCCACGGCGATCACGAACAATCTGAACTTCGGCAGCCCGCTGAAGCCGCACATCTATCATCAGATGAAGGAAGCCGTCACCGGGATGGCCGAAGCGTGCTCCTTCTTCGAGACGCCCGTGACGGGCGGGAACGTCTCGCTCTTCAACGAGACGGACGGCGTCGCCATCTACCCGACGCCCGTGGTGGGCATGGTGGGCGTGGTCGCCGACATCGACCACGTGACGCGGATGGCCTTCCGCGATCCCGGCGACGTGATCCTGCAGCTCGGCGACAACACCAACGAACTCGGTGGCTCCGAATATCTCTATCACTTCCACGATCTCGTCGCGGGCCCGCCGCCCTCGGTCGACCTCTTCCTGGAGCGGTCGCTCCAGCAGGCGGTTCTGGCCGCGATCCGGACGGGCACGGTGAAGTCGGCGCACGACTGCGCCGAGGGCGGTCTCGCGATCGCGCTTGCGGAGTGCGCCGTGGGGGGCGAGACACCCGTCGGGGTCGACGTGACGCTGAAGGACTCGATCTCCGCCGTTCCGCTGCTGTTCGGAGAGGCGCAGGGTCGGATCATCCTTTCATGTGCGCCCGACGACGCCGACGATCTGGTCGAACTGATTCGCGAGTACAGCGTACCGGTACGGCGCATCGGCACCGTGACGGATGCCGACGCGGGACTCTCCATCGCGCTCCGCGACCGGGAGGTCCGGGTCGCGACCGAGGACGTGCTCACATCCCGTGCGAACGCGCTGCCGAGACGCATGGACGCACCGGTCGCGGCGAGCGCGGACGAGGCGCACGAGTAGGCGCAGGCCAGGGACGACGACCGCCATCGACACTCGGACGACCGCCATCGACAGCTGGATCACCGCCATCGACATCCGGACGAACGCCACCAGGAGCAGAGCCCAGTGAAGCCCCTCCCCACCGTCGAGGCGATCCGGACCACGGATGCCGACGACCGTCCACACGAGGAGTGCGGAGTGGTCGGCCTCTCCGGCGTGCCCAACGCCGCGGAATTCGCCTTCCTCGGGCTCTATTCGCTCCAGCACCGCGGGCAGGAGGCCGCCGGCATCGTCGCGGTGGACGACGAGGGTACGGCGCGGGTCCACAAGGATCTCGGACTCGTCTCCGACGTCTTCGGCCCGGACGCGATCTCGCGTCTCGTGGGATCGACCGCGCTCGGGCATGTCCGCTATTCCACCGCCGGCGGCGGCGGCGCGCGCAACGCCCAGCCGATCGTCGCGACCTACGCCGACGGCGACCTCGCGGTCTCCCACAACGGCAACCTCACCAACGCGATCGATCTCCGTACCCGGCTGGTCGAGGCGGGCGCGATCTTCCAGTCGACCAACGACTCGGAGGTCATCGTCCACCTCATGGCGCGCTCGCGGCACGAAAC
>DATFJS010000444.1:0-2823 GCA_035269045.1 Longimicrobiales bacterium
GTGTACTCCCGGCGCAGGAAGGCCATCGCCCCGTCGTGGATCTGGTCACCGAGGTCGATCATGACCTCGTTCCCCGAAGGCTGACTCTTCACGTAGTTGTAGATGAGCCCGGCGATGACGAGTCCGACGACTCCGAACACCCAGGCGAATCCAGTGAACGCCACAAGATTCATGAGGCGGTCTGTCCTTTTTCAGTGATCGTGTCGAGCTGTAGATCAGCCCGCGGTCGACCTCGGGTCGACCCTAGCGATTGTAGCGGCTCATCGCCGCCTCCATGCCCTCCGTCATCCAGACGTCGAGCGCCTTCACGAGATCGGGCAGCAGCCCGATCACGATGTCCTCGTCCTCGTCCGGCATCGGCGCGAGCACCCAGTCCGCCAGATCGACGTTCGTCGGGCATCGCCCGACGCCGATCCGGAGCCGCGGGTACTCCCGCGTCCCGAGTGCCGCTTCGATCGACTTCAGACCGTTGTGTCCCCCGGCGCTTCCACCGGGCCGCAACCTCACCTGTCCAACGTCGAGCGCGGCATCGTCCACCAGCACCATCAGATCCGACTCGGGCTCGAAGTCGGGCTGCCCACGGAGGGGCCCGACCGCGACACCGCTGCGATTCATGTACGCCGTCGGCTTCAGGAGCCGAACCCTCTCACCGTCGTGCGTCCCGGACGACACGAGGGTCTTCCCCTCCTTCCGGTACGCTCCGAACTCCCATTCGTACGCGACCCGGTCCAGCAGCCACCATCCGACGTTGTGACGCGTCGCATCGTAGTCCGCCCCGGGGTTTCCGAGTCCGACGATGTACTTCATGAAATTCGCGAAGCGGGAGGGTCAGCCCTCCGGCTCGTCGCCCTCGGCCGACGCGCCGTCCTCGCCCTCGGCGGCCTCGCCCTCGGCGAGTTCATCGCCCTCGCCGATGACCTCGACCTCCATCTCGTCGGCCTCGGCCTCGTCTTCCTCGATCTCCTGACGCGGCAGGTTGACCGTGACCAGGGTCCGCTCCTCGTCGACGAGCGCGCGCACGCCTTCCGGCATGTCGATGTCGTAGACGTGGATGGCGTCACCGATGTCCAGGCCCGACACGTCGATCGTGATCGAGTCGGGGATCTTGGACGGGATACAGGCCACGGCGAGGTCGTGGATGACGAGCTGGAGCACGCCCCCACTGTCCTTCACGCCGATCGGCGTGCCCTCGATCTCAATCGGGATCTCGACCTCGACCTCGACACCCTGCTGGATGCGGTAGAAGTCGACATGGAGGATCGACGACTTGAAGGGGTGCGTCTGGATCTCCCGGATGAGGGTCGAGATCGGCTCCTTCTCGCCGTCCACCGCGATGTTCACGATCGTGTTGTCGACCGAGATCCGGTGGAAGAGGAGGTCGGTCTCGTGCTCGTCGAGGGAGACCGAAAGCCCCTCGTCGCCCTGGCCGTACACAATGGCCGGGATACGGCCGGACGCGCGCAACTGGCGTGCGGCACCCTTGCCGGTCTCGGTGCGCTTCTCGGCGCTGAGGGTCGCGTTCATGCTCATCGTTCTTGCCTCTCAAATCGTGGGCGGTCGCGCCCGTTCAATCGGGGAAAGCCCCGCAGTTTATCAGTCGTCCTCATCGCGGATCTCGAAGAGCTGACTCACGGACTCGTTCGAGTGGATGTAGTTCACCGCGTTGGCGAGCAGGCCCGCCACCGAGAGGATCTTGAGCGCCGGGAATCGACGCTCTTCGGGAATATGTATGGTGTTGGTCACGACGAACTCCTCCAGCGGCGCGGCGGACAGACGGTCCACCGCCGGGCCGGACAGGAGGGCGTGCGTCGCCATGGCGTAGACGTTCTCCGCGCCGCGCTCCTTCAGCGCGTGGACGGCATTCGTCAGCGTGCCACCGGTGTCGACCATGTCGTCGACGAGCAGACAGTTCTTGCCGTCGACGTCGCCGACCACGTTGAGCACCTCGGAGGCGTTCGCTTCGGGGCGCCGCTTGTCGATGATGGCGAAGGTAGCGTCGAGACGCTTCGCGAAGCCTCGTGCCATCTTGGCCGACCCGACGTCCGGGGCCACGACCACGAGATCGTCGATCTCCTTGTTGCGGAAGTACTCGGTGAGTACCGGCGCGGCATACAGGTGATCGACTGGAATGTCGAAGAAGCCCTGGATCTGATGCTGGTGGAAGTCGATGCTGACCACGCGGTCTGCACCGGCCGCGACGAGCATGTTGGCCATGAGCTTCGCGCCGATCGCGACGCGCGGCTGGTCCTTCCGGTCCTGCCGACCGTAGCCGAAATAGGGCACCACCGCCGTCACCCGCTCCGCCGAAGCACGATGCGCGGCGTCGATGAGGAGCAGCAGCTCCATCGTGTTCTCGGCGGGCGCCACCGTCGGCTGGATCACGAACACGTCCCTGCCCCGGGCGTTGCGGTCGATGCGCACGAAGATCTCGCGATCGGCGAAATCCTTGATCGTGCAGGTATCGATGGACTGTCCGAGCAGCTCCGCCATCTCCCTCGAGAGCGCGGGGTTCGCGCGTCCGCTGAGGAGCAGAAGAGGACCTCGGCCGGTCGGTTGGTTCATCGATCGGGGATGGGGTCGGGGTGTGGAACTCGGGCGATGTGACAGCCCGAAAAGGTAGAATTGACGGGCCCGGAGGTCAACGCAGGCGGTACCCGTGTCGTCGCCACGCGCGAACCGGGAGACCGGGTCCGCCCGATCAGCGCCCCACGGCCAGGCGTCGTTCGGATACCAGCGGGTTCCGGCCGGGCGTGGCCAGTACGAGACGCAGCACGTACCGGCCGTCCGCCAGATCCGGCGGAAGCTCGACCTCGATCGATCGGA
>DATFJS010000445.1:0-2218 GCA_035269045.1 Longimicrobiales bacterium
GCGTGCACGCGCGTGTCAAGAGCGTCGATCGCGTATCGCCGCGAGCGTGGCGAACGATCGGCGATCCGGTCGAACATCCAGCGGACGGGATGACGGTGGCCTGGAAACTCCTCGTACGCTTCGACGTCGACACCATCGACGTCACGGGCATGATCGATCTCCAGGTAGGGAACGTAGAGGACGGGATCGGCGTCGACGGACAGGTACAGGCCCACGGGCCGCTCGGAGGCCGAGTGGTCGAAGCCGCTCGCCCAGACCACGTTCGCATGGTCGAGGAGCAAGATTCCGTCAGCCGGCTCGGGGATGCTTCCGAGGGCCGCGAGCAGCCGGTCCCGAAGCGCGCGTCGCACGTCCGGCCCCAACGGACGCGGTGGCTCGACGTTCGAGAGGGGCTGCTGAGAACGTCGACGTGGCGGGTCGATGGGCATGAAGCCTCCTGGGGAGTGGCCGAACCGCGATCACGGTTCACTGAGGACGACCTTGACAACGGGGCGTCACGATCCGGTATATTCTTCCACAACCGTAGATTGTCGACAATCGACTTCCCATGATCGCACGCACGACACCGGACCCCTCCGACGGAGAATGCGCGGGTCGCCCATTCGAGAAAGGTTTGCTTACCATGTCAAGCAACGAGCTCGAACGAGGTTCGATGTTGCCGGCCGCCGGAGAGTTCAAGAGCGAGCCGCTGCGCCTCCGCATCGCGGCCGTCCTACGCGATGCGATTCTCGACGGCGATCTTCGGCCCGGCACGCCGTTGACCGAGACCGCTCTGGCCGAGCAACTCGCCGTCAGCCGGGCTCCGGTCCGCGAAGCGATCCGGATCCTCGCGAAAGAGGGTCTGATCGACACGAAGCCGTACCGCGGCAGCCTGGTGCGAGAAGTGACGAGACGGGACGTCGAAGAGGTTTACGGCCTACGGCGTCTTCACGAGTCGTTCGCCGTCGAGCGCATCGTCCAACGTCACGCGACGGCGGATCTCGACAGGCTCGCCGAAGTCTGCACGAGGATGCGCGGGCATGCGGAGCAAGGCGACATGCGCGCCGTGAGCGTCGAGGACGATCGGTTCCACCGCGTGCTGATCGAGCTCGCGGACCACGAGCTGTTGCTGACCATCTGGATCCAGCTCTCGCACCGGGTGCGCCAGATCATGTCGCTACGAAACCTTCAGATCGAGGACCCCAACCGCGTGGTAGCGAATCATGTCGCGATCGTCGATGCGCTTCGGGCCAAGGACCTCGCGTCTGCGCTCGCCCGCGTCGCGAGACACGTCGAGGAAGGAAGCGAGCTGGTGGTCGAGGGATGGATCGACGCGCCGTGAGGTCTCGTGTCGAGTCGGGTCGTACCACCCTGGTGACGGGAGCGGCCGGTTACCTCGGCAGGGCCGTCGTCTCGGCCCTGTCGGACGCCGGACACCGGGTCGTATCGGTCGACCGGAGCTTTCCGGAGGAGGCCGGAACGCCGTTTCCGGGGGTCGAGACGATCGCGGGCGACGTCCGCGAGCTACCCGATCTCGTTCCTCGGAGCCGACCGGGAGGCCGGGTCGATCACGTCGTCCATGCCGCTGCGGTGACGGAAGCTCCCGATCCAGGTGCTCGGCCGGCCGTCGACTACCTCGCGGATCATCTGTCAGGATCCATGGCCGCGCTGCGTGCAGCAGCGGAGCACGGCGCGACGGCGCTGCTCATCAGCTCGGCCGCGGTGTTCGACTCGCGGCAGCGGAGCGATCTCGACGAGGCGGTGCCGCCTCTCGGCACGGGCCCCTACGCCACCGCGAAGCGTGCGGCCGAGCTGGCCTGGGCGGAAGCCGCCGCGTCCGGCTTGCAGGCGGTGACCGTGCGCCTGGGCAACCTGTTCGGCGGGGACGAACGCGCCAGCGTGACGCGGCCGCGCGTGTCGTTGTTCCAGGACTACCTCGAGTCCGCTCGCCGGCACGGCGTCATCGAGGTGCGTCAGCCCGGTGCCGTTCGCGACTGGACCTACCTTCCCGACGTCGCCGAGCTCGTGGCTGGTGTGCTCGCGAATCCGCTGCAGGCGCCCGCGACCTGGCACCTCGTCGCTCCGCAGGCCTACAGCGATCTGGAGCTCGCGTCCGCCGTGGCGAAGGCCGTTCCGTCCACGGAGGTACGGGTCGCAGCGACGGGCGCGCCACTCCAACGTGGCGTGCTTCGCAGTCGGTACGTGAACGACATGCAGTCCTGGACGCCCCTGGAGCGAG
>DATFJS010000446.1:0-4249 GCA_035269045.1 Longimicrobiales bacterium
CATCGTCGTCTTCGGCCTGCTGCTGCTGACCGCGGGCACGATCGTCGCGGCCGTGCTGGTCCCTCCTCACGTCCAGGAACTGTTCATCCGGGGTGTCGCGGTCGCGATGCTGCTGTTCCTGATCATCGTGTTCATCCGGTACTTCGTGCTCCTCTGGTTCGCGTACCTCGGCCACGCCGAACGCAATGTGCTGGGCGCGCCGAAACACCAGGAGCGCCCGGGCATCTCGGTTCTCATCCCGAGCTACAACGAGGGGCCGCTCATCGATCGCGCGATCATGAGCGTCCTCGATCTGGACTATCCCGAATTCGAGCTCGTCGTGGTGGACGACGGATCGACCGACGATACGCTCGAGCGGGCCGTCGAATGGGAAGGGCGACACGGGCACGTCGACGTCACGGTCGTGACCCAGCGGAACGCCGGAAAGGCCGCCGCGCTGAACTCCGGCATCGAGGTCTCCAGGCACCCGTTCATTCTGTGCATGGACGCCGACTCCGAGCTCGAGCCGCAGACGCTGCTCCGGGCGATCGAGCACTTCTCGGACGCATCCGTCGGAGGTGTGGCCGGAAACGTGAAGGTCGAGAAGCGCGACTCCTTCATCACCCGACTCCAGGCGCTCGAGTACATCGAGGGCCTCAACATGCCCCGTCGTGCCCAGGGATTCGTCTCCGCCGTCTCGATCGTGCCGGGACCCGTGGGGATGTTCCGACGGGAGGCCCTCGAGGAAATCGGCGGATACGAGACCGACACCTTCGCCGAGGACGCCGATCTCACGATCAAGATGATCGCCGCCGGATGGCGCGTAGTGTACGAGGACGATGCCATCGCATGGACCCAGCCGCCCGAGAAGTGGATGGACCTCGTCCAGCAGCGCTATCGCTGGACGCGCGGGATTCTCCAGACGGCACGAAAGCGGAAGGGCCTCTTCCTCGAACCGTTCCCCGACTTTCCCCTCTGGCTCTCCGTGGTCCAGTTCGGCTTCGAGGCGCTGGTCTGGCCGGCCATCAACATCTTCGCCCACGCATTCTTCGCGATCGTGCTGCTCCTGTTCGGCGGGGGCGAGCTCATCATCTACTGGGTGGTGCTTCTCACCCTGCTCGACGTCGTGGCCGCGATCCTGACGCTGTCGATGGAGGAGGAGTCCCTGTCGCTCGTCCCGATGGCCGTCGTCTACCGTTACTTCTACCTGCTCTTCCTCGACGTCGTGAAGATGTTCGCGACCTTCGAGGAACTCTTCGGAATCGACATGGAGTGGTCCAAGGTCGCGAGAGCGGAGCAGTCGCAATGACCCTCCCCCTACTGCATGACTTCCCGGAACCTCCGAGGCTGAAGCCATGAACATCATCGACCTGATGGTCACCATCGTCGTCGTCACGATCCTCGTGACGCTCGTGCTGGCCGTCGTGACCTACATCGCATACAAGCTGCGGCTCGGCCGTGAGCCCTCGTCTCTGGGTGAACCGAGGGACGGGGGTCGCTACTTCGTGAAGTACGAGCCGGGGGATTCACCGTCGGACGCGTCCGCGACCGTAGCGGAGCATGGCACAGAAACGTGATCCACTCCCGCGCGTCCGTGACGCGTGGAGCTGGCTGGGAGGCATCCTTCTCCTCGGTGTGACCTTCGCCGGCGTCGTGGGGGCGGCGATCGTCCTCTGGGAGAACGTGGACATCCGGCGGGTCGCGCCCGGACTCGGCGCCCCCACGGCCATGTCGGCTGATCCGGCGACGCCGGCACCTCCGACCCGGGATGTCCGCGGGTTCGACGCGGTCGTCTTCGATTCACCGAGAAACCGTGCGTTCTACCCGGATCCCGACTTCTATCCGGACGCCGTGAACGCGTGGCGGAGCCTGGTGGCGGACGTGGGCGGCAGCGCCCGCACCGTGTCGGACCTGTCCGGGCTGCAGGGCATGGACGCCTCGGAACTCCTCGTCATCCCGGAGGCTCCGTGCCTCTCGGACGACGAGATCGACGCCATCCAGGCGCACCTCGAAGCCGGCGGCGGCGTGCTCGCCAACGGACCGATGGGTGCACGCGATGCCGAATGCGAGTGGTCCGGGTGGGGCACGGTCACGGCCTTCTCCGGGGCGGAAGATGCGCGTGAGATTCCGGGACGGGCCGGGATGTATCTCTCGGTCCCCGGCCGCACATCGCTCTCTCCGGGCCTGAGCCCCGGGACACGGATCGAATTCCGTCCGTCCCCCTCCATGGCGCTGCGGATGGACGGTGCCCGGGTCTACTGGTCCGACGAAGCGCTCAATCCGGCTCCGGACGAGACCGGGGGCGGGGCCGACGTGGCCGCCATCGGCACCTTCTCGCCGTACGGTGGCCGCATCGCCTGGTTCGGGTTCCGTCTCGACCAACCGGCGACACCGCGAGATTCCGCCCGGGCCCACCGGATGGTGCGGAACGGGGTGGCGTGGGCGGCCGGCGTACCCACCGCCCACCCGTCCGTGTGGCCGGGAGCCCGTCAGGCTGCGGCGATGTTCGTTCTGGACGTCGAAGCCGAGCCGGAGAACGCGCTCGCCACGGCGGCGATGCTCGAGTCCCGGAGCCTGCCGGGTACCTTCTTCGCGGTGTCGGGACTCGTCGAGGACGATGGGAAACTCGCCGAATCGCTGACCGCGGTCGGGGAAGTCGGGACGCAGACCATCGATCACATGCCTCTCGCGAACCTCACGGCACAGGATCAACGGAGTCGCCTCCGCCGGAGCGCCACCGACATCGAGCAGTGGACAGGAATCCCGCCCGTCGGGCTTCATCCGCCGGAGGAAGCCCACGATTCCCTGACCGTCGACGCGTGGCTGCGTGCGGGCGGCACGTACCTCCTCGCCCGAAACGGCTATCGGTCGGGCAGCCCGGAGCGCCACGAGACCGAAGCGGGCGTCGGCATACTGCTGCCCCGCCTCGTGAAGGACGACTACAACATCATCGTCCAGGACCGCGTGCTGCGATCCAACGGCCTCCGGGACGCCTACCTCGCCGGAGTCCGGAAGATGCGGGCGATCGGCGGCCTGGCGGTCGTCGCCGGGCATACCCAGATCCTCCGCCCGGGACAGCGCGTGAACGCGGTGGGCGCGGTCGCGGATACGATGACCGCGAACGGAGACTGGTGGATCGCCACCGGTGGCGACGTCGCGCGCTGGTGGTCGGGGCGGGCGGAGACACGCGTCGGGTTCGCCCCGCCGGAGGCTGCCGCGGGCGATTCGGCCGTCGTGCCCCCGGCTCCGACGCTCGGTCCCGGTGTCACGAACGCCGGCGAGATCGTGTCCGACATCTTCGTCACCGCGCCGGCCGCGACGAGTCTCGAGGCCCTCTGGATCGACGTCGTTCTGCCCGAGTTCCCCGAGGGCCTGGTACCGCTGGTGAACGGCGAGGCGGTCGACTTCCGGTCGACCCAGTGGGGGATGCAGATCCCGATCCTGGGCATCGCTCCCGGCGAGACCCGCCGAGTCGGCTTCGTCATTCTCGGACCGGACGCGTCCGGGACCGACCCCGGGAGCTGACCGGTATCGCGATGGCGTACGGAGGCCGGTGGCCCGGCGGAGTGGTCCGCCCGATCGTCGCGGTGGCCGTGGCGTCCCTCACTCTCGTCACGGCCTGCGTCTGGATGAGTTCGACCCAGCGCCCGCTTCCGACCCGCGGCGACGACTTTCTCGTCGCGGGCTACCATACGTACTGGACCGAGGACGCCTGGGAGACCTACCCCTTCGGCGTGCTCGACCGGCTCTACTTCTTCGAGGTCGAAGTCGGTCCGGACGGCGCGATCGCCGATCCGCACGGATGGCCGCAGGAGTGGGCCCCCATGGTGGCGCGAGCGATCCAGGCCGGGGTCGATGTCGTTCCCACGGTCTCGATGCACGGGGCGAGTCGGTTCGAGGAGCTCTTCGCCTCTCCGGAGCATCGTGCGCGGCTCCTCGACGAGGTCCTCCAGCTGCTCGCGGCGACGCCGGGGCTCGGCGGGATCCATCTCGACTTCGAGGCGTTCGAGCCGGTCGATCCGGCTGCACGCGCAGGCTTCACGGCGTTCGTGGCGGAGCTTCGCGGTCGAATGCGGGCGCTCGACCGGAGCTGGATCCTGTCGTCGTTCGCACTCGCCCTCGACGACGACGACGTGTACGCCGAGGACGAACTCGCCGAGGTGGTCGATTACCTGGTCGTCCAGGGATACGACTTCCACAGTGCCGGCGGACCCGAAGCCGGACCGATCGCGCCGGTCACGGGCTGGGGACGGCTCACGTGGGAGTACAC
>DATFJS010000447.1:0-5964 GCA_035269045.1 Longimicrobiales bacterium
GGGGGATGCCGTCCGGGCATCCGGGATGAATTCGTCCGGGAGGGCCTCGGTCAGACCGGGAAACGGCATCGACGAGGACGCCGACACGTCGGGCGGCGCGACATCACCGCGCTCGTATCGGAACAGCGCGGCGCGCGCGACCATCGCCCCATTGTCCATCGACAGCCTCGGTGAGGCGTGAAACACGCGCCCCTCCGGCCCGATCCGTTCCCGCATCTGCGAACGGAGTCGCCGGTTGGCCGCGACTCCGCCACCGAGCAGTACCCGGCGGCAGCCGGTGAGATCGACGGCGCGCATCGTCTTCTCGACGAGCACGTCCACCGCGGCGGCCTGGAAGGACGCGGCCACGTCGGCTCGACGTTCCTCGAACACGCCGTCGTCGTGAATCTCCCGCACCGTGTGCAGAACGGCGGTCTTGAGACCGGAGAAGGAGACGTCCCAGTACCCCGGATCCTCGCGGGTCTGCGCGGCCGAGAGCATCGGGCGAGGCAGTCGGAACGCGTCCGCGTCACCATCCTCGGCCAGATCCGCCACCGCCGGACCGCCCGGATACGGGAGGTCGAGCATCTTCGCGACCTTGTCGAAAGCCTCACCCGCCGCGTCGTCCCGGGTCTGTCCGAGGAGATGGTAGCGTCCCCATTCCGGCACCCAGATCAGCAGCGTGTGTCCACCGGACGCCAGCAGCGCGACGAAGGGCGGCTCCGCATCGGAATCCTCGACCACCGGGCCGAAGAGGTGGGCCTCCATGTGGTGCACCGCCACGAAGGGGCGGTCGCGGGCCCACGCCGCGGCCCTGGTCCAGCCCATTCCCACGAGCAGCGCGCCGATCAGGCCGGGACCCGCGGTGGCGGCGAAGACGTCGATGTCGTCGAGGCCCACACCCGCCTGCGAGAGCGCCGCGTCCACGACGGCGTCGATGCGCTGGAGGTGATGTCGCGCGGCCAGTTCCGGGACCACCCCCCCGAAGATCTCGTGCACGTCCTGGGACAGGATGACGTGTCCGCGCAGATCCCGCTCTCCCTCGAGGACGGCGGCGGAGGTCTCGTCGCAACTGGTCTCGACCCCGAGTACGATGGGAACCCGGGTCATCGCGCACCGCCATCGGTCCGGGTGGCGGGCACGGGGAGCTCGCCGGAATCGCCCCCGGCGGGGTCCGATCCGGCGGTATCGAGTCCGAGAGAATCGACTCCGGGAGAATCGACTCCCTCCGGCCGGAACACGGTGACGGAGTCCGACATGAGCACCGGGCGGATCAGATCCGGGATGCCCACCGGGGTAACCGCGACGCGGCGCCGTTCGCCGACTTCGAGCAGGCCGATGTCCCCGGTGTCCACCTCGAAGAAGACGGCCGAGAGGTCGGCGGACTCGAATCGGACCCGCGCCCCATTGAGTCGCAGCGGCAGCGAATCGGAATCGACCTGGTACTCCGACGCACCCGGCCCCACCAGTCGGACAGGCACCGCGGTCAGCGTACGCTCGACCGCCTCGTCGATACGGAAGGCCACCTGGATCTCCCGCGGGTCGAGCAGCGTCGTGCCGAGTCCCGTGGTGTCCACGCCCACGGTGCGAATGCCCGAGGACGTCACAGATCCGAGGTCGATCGGAAGCGTGTAGATCGAGTCGCGGGCGTCCAGCAGCCGAGCCGGGCCCCGAGCGCGCACCACCGAGGGCGTCACCTGGATCTCGGACGCGAGGGCCACGTCCTCCGGCAGCTCGCCCTCGGTCTGGATCTTCACGACCAGCACATCCGAACTCACGGGTTCGAAGGTCAGCTGGACGGTACCGGGCATGATCTCCTCGACCACCAGACCGGAGGTGCCGCCCAGCGTCACCCAGTCGCGCCGGAGGGTGATGGTGGTATCCGAACCGAGGACGGACTCCACCGGCACCCGTACCGAGGCCCGCTCGCGGGCGAGCTGGATGATCTCCCGCGCCGGACCGGAGATCCGGACCTCCACCTCGGACGGGACGGGAGGTGCGGCGACCGTCCACTCGAGATCCGCCACCTGGACGCGCACCGGTACGGACGCGAGCGATTCCTGCTGGGTCCGGTCGCCCGGGGCGATGACCCACAGGAAGACCGCCGCCACGAGGGCCGCGATCTTCAGCATCACGTTGTGCGTGACGAACCTTGGCAGGAGGCTCACCTTCGGCCTCCGATCACCCGTCGAGCAGGCGCTGAATCTGCTCGGCGTAGATGTCGGCGTCCCATTCGGTCGCACCGGCCAGACGCTTGTAGATGCGTCCGTCCCGCCCGATGAGGAAGGACTCGGGAAGCCCCGTGGTGTCGTAGGTCTGGCAGATCTGGCCGTCCGGATCGCGCAGGATGTCGAACGTCAGGCCGAGCCGGTCCACCCACATCGGCACGTCCCCGCCTCGGAACCCGCAGGCGACCTCGCCCTCGAGGGCGTCGACCGATACGGCCACGATGTGGAAATCTTCCGCCTGGATGCGTTCTTCGAGTCGCTGCATGGACGGGAGCTCCTGCAGACAGGGGGCGCACCCGGTGGCCCAGATGTTCAGGAGGACGACGTCGCCGCGGTAGTCCGCGAGCGACACGGGCTCCCCCTCCATCGTGGTGGCCTCGAACATCGGCGCCTCGACCCCGGCGATCATTTCGACGGGGCCACTGGCCGACCAGGCGAACACGACGATGGATCCAAGCGCCAGCAGAGCCAGCGCGTAGGGTAGACGGGACGGGCGTTTCGGTTCGGATTTCGACACGGTTACCTCGGAAGGATGCGTACGTGTCCCTGAATCTAATGTTCATGCCGGATTCCGCCTCTCCTGCCGATCTGGAGCCGAACCTCCGACCCCCGCTCCAGCTCCGCGCCCTCGGCCGGATCCTGGGTCACCACGCGTCCCTGATCCCGACCGAACCGGAAGACCTCCTCCACCTCGACGACCTCCAGTCCGAGCACATCGAGGGTGTCGCGCGCCTCCTCCTCGAGCAGTCCGAGCACGAAGGGCATCCGCACGGTCGGGGGACCGAGGCTCACCGTCAGAGCCACGCGGGCGGGCAGCGCCATGGCCGTCCCCTCCGCCGGCTGGATGTCGACGACGCGCCCACGGGCGACCGGACTGTCGACCGAGTCCACGATGACCTGGAAGCCCGTGGCGACCAGGAGATCCACCGCGCGATCGCCGCGAAGCCGGCTCACTTCGGGTACGGGGCGGCGCTCGGGGCCGAGGCTGACGACGAGGTCCACGGTGTCGCCGGACCGCGCGAGCTGCCCGGGAAGCGGGGACTGCCCGAGCACGCGACCGGAGTCGACCGACGGGTGACCCAGCGTGCGAACACCCCCGGCCACGAGTCCGGCCTCGTCGAGCAGGGCCGTCGCACCCGCGATCGGACGATCCCGGAGATCCGGCGCGGGGCGGAGGTCCCGGGGCGGGCCGGGGGCGGGAAACAGCACGAACACCGCGAAGAGGTAGCCTGCGACGAGTCCGGCGATGCCTACGCCCAGCGCGCGCGCCAGAGGACCGTACCCGCCACCGTTCGAGGCACGCCGGCGTGCCTTCGATCTGTTCTTTCGGCGACCGGATCCACCGGATCCGGAGCCTCGGCGCTTTCGTCTCGCTGTCACGATTCGCTCATCGCGTTCGTCTCGTCTCGTTGCATGCGCATCGCCCACGCACCATCCGTACCCCGTTGCTGCGGGAGAACCTCGAGGGCTCCCTCGACCATGGGCAGTTCGTCGTCGTCGGGCGGCGCCGGCGTGAAGTCGGGACGTTCGCTGAGGAAGCGATCCACCACACCGCGATTTTCCTCCGGTTCCAGCGTGCACGTCGAATAGACGAGCACGCCGCCGGGCCGCACCGCATCCGCTGCACCGAGCAGGATCCGTGCCTGCACCGCGGCCATGCGCGCCGGATCGCCGGGCGCCAGGCGCCATCGCGCGTCCGGATGGCGGCGAAGCGTGCCCGTCCCGGTACACGGGGCGTCGACCAGAACCACGTCCATGTCCCAGACCGGGGGAGCTTCGCCCCGCGACCGCACGAGATGGACCGGAAGCCCGAGACGACGGGCACTCTCGCCCACCAGGGCGAGTCGCGGACCCGACGGATCGGCCGCCAGAACATACCGGGCACCCCGGGCCGCTGACAGAGCCTTTCCGCCCGGCGCGGCGCAGAGGTCGGCGACGGTGGCGCCCTCCGGGATGGCCGCGTACCGCATCACCAGCGCCGCCGCCGGGTCCTGCACGAAACTCGGGTGGAGAGCGAGAACGCCGGGAACGTCCGAGGTCTCGACCGCCAGCGTGCCGGAGAGTTCGTCGACCGCGACCTCGAGGCCGGCGGCGCGCATCGCCTCGGCGGCGGCGGCGAGATCTCCGTCCACGGGTACGAGGTGCAGCGTGGGCACCCGATTGTCGAGGTCCACGAGGCGCGCGACCTCCTCGAACGGCCATCGCGCCAGCCATCGCTCCACCAGCCAGCGGGGGTGCGAGCCCCGGCTGGCGAGCCATCCGGCGGGATCGGCGTCGGGGTCCGGCCAGTCGTCCCCCTCCGTTCCGGCCCGATCGAGTGATCTCAGGACGCCGTTCACGAGACCCGAAGCCCGCCCGGCGCCGACCGACCGGGCGAGATCGACCGTCTCCGAGATCGCGGCGTACGAAGGTACCTCCATCGCCCGGAGCTGGTGGGCTCCGAGCCGGAGGAGATCGAGCACGTCGTCGTCGAGACGTTCGAGCCCGCCTCGCACATGGCGCGCGAGCAGGTGGTCCCAGCGCCCGCGGAGACGGATCGTGCCATAGGCGAGTTCCCGCGCGAACCCGCGGTCCCTCGAGTCGAGCGGGGCCGCCGCCTCGGCGAAGGCCAGATCGAGTCGGCGTCCCCGGCCGGCTGCGCGGACCGCCTCGAAGGCGGCACGACGTGCGGACGGACCCGACGTGTCGGGAGAAGTCAGGCCAGCATCCCTCGCTCGGGCGACGACGGCACGGCGATTCCGCGCGCCGGCATCCTCCCCGCTCTCCAGGACGCCCGGCCCGCATCCACCGCGAGGCGCATGGCCTCGGCCATTCGGACCGGGTCGTCGGCACCCGCGATCGCGCTGTTCAGGAGTACGCCGTCCACCCCCTGCTCCATCGCGAAACAGGCATCCGACGCAGTGCCGATCCCGGCGTCCACGATGACCGGGACGGCCAGACGGCGCTTGATCTGACGGATGAAGTGCGGGTTCACGATGCCGAGCCCCGAGCCGATCGGGCTCGCCAGCGGCATCACGGCGGCGCAGCCCGCGTCCTCGAGCCGGAGCGCAGTCACGAGGTCGTCGTTCGTGTACGCCATCACCTTGAATCCGTCATCGGCGAGAACGCGTGCGGCCTCGATCGTCGCCTGCGGGTCCGGCAGGAGCGTCTCCTGATCCCCGATGACCTCCAGCTTCACGAAGTCCGTGAATCCGCTGGCACGTCCGAGTCGCGCGTACCGGACCGCCTCGTCGGCGGTGTAGCACCCCGCCGTGTTGGGCAGCAGGAAGAACTCCTCGGGATCGAGATGATGGAGGATGGCCTCCTCCCGGCTGCGGTCCAGGTCGACCCTGCGAACCGACACGGTCACGCACTCCGCACCGCTGGCCCGGATGGCGTCGACCATGACGTCGTTCGAGGCGTACTTGCCGGTTCCGACCAGGAGCCGCGAGGCGAAGGTCCTCTCACCGACGACCAGTGCGTCGGCCCGCTCCGTCGACGTCATCCGCCCCCCACGAAATGCACGAGTTCGATCACGTCGCCGTCCTCCACGGACACGTCCGCGTAGTCGTCGCGACGAAGAATCGCGCGATTGCGCTCCACCACGATCATCTCGGGGGCGAGGTCGAGGGACACGATGAGGTCGCGGACGGAGAGGTCGGAGGAGACCTCGCGGTCCTTGCCGTTCAGCTGGATGTGGATGGGCTCGCTCACGGGGTCGGCGTCGAGTCGGAAGTCGGGTCGGGGGCGGCCACCTCAAGATAACGGTGGAGCGCCT
>DATFJS010000448.1:0-7530 GCA_035269045.1 Longimicrobiales bacterium
GACCACACTCGCAGCGTTCGCGCCGGATCCGACGTCGAGGCGCGGCGTGTGCATTCGACCGGCAGGCCGCCGGCGACCTCGACCCGTCGACCTTCCCCCTCCGCCCGCCCCTCCCGTGACCGACTCACCCGAATACGGCGAAGCGTCCCCGCGGCGGGTGCGACAGTTGCAGGAAGGTGATCGGATCTCGGTCGTCGGGGGCGGCCCGGCCGGCCTCACCGCCGCCTATCTTCTCGCCCGACGGGGTCACGACGTCGAGGTGTTCGAGGCGACGGACATGCTCGGGGGCATCTCGCAGACCGCCCAATACAACGGGTATCGCTTCGACATCGGTGGGCACCGATTCTTCACCAAGATCGAACCGGTGAACGAACTCTGGGACGAGATCCTCGGCGACGAATTCATCTCCGTACCTCGTCTCAGCCGGATCCACTATCGGGGAACCTACTTCGACTATCCTCTCAAGCCCGCCAACGCCGTATTCGGTCTCGGCCTGATCGACTCGGTCCGGATCATCCTCAGCTACGTCTGGTGGCATTTCCGGCCGTATCCCGAGGAGGACAATTTCGAGCAGTGGGTCACCAACCGCTTCGGGAAGCGACTCTACGAGGTCTTCTTCAAGACCTACACGGAGAAGGTCTGGGGCATCCCCTGCACCGAGATCCGCGCCGAGTGGGCGGCCCAGCGAATCAAGGGGCTCTCCCTGGCTCGCGCGATCCTGTCCGCGGCATCGCTCAACAAGCGTTCGACCAAGATCAAGTCGCTCATCAACGAGTTTCAGTATCCCCGCCTCGGCCCGGGACAGATGTGGGAGACCTGTGCCGAACGGATCCGGGACATGGGGGGCGAAGTCCACCTCGAACATCACGTCGAGACGCTGGACGTCGACGATGGCGAGGTCCGATCTCTGCAGGTGCGGACCCCCTCGGGCGTCCGCGTCGTCGAGGCGGACCACGTGATCTCCAGCATGCCGCTCCGCACCCTCGTGCAGTCCCTCGATCCCGCTGCGCCCCCGCACGTCGCGGACGCCGCGGCAGGCCTGCGGTATCGGGACTTTCTAGTCGTGGCCCTGATGCTGGACGGCGTCGACCTCTTCCCGGACAACTGGATCTACGTCCACACACCGGGCGTGAAGGTCGGGCGCATCCAGAACTTCAACAACTGGAGCCAGGCGATGGTGCCGGACGAGGACACCACCTGTCTCGGGCTCGAGTACTTCTGTTTCGAAGGCGACGGCCTGTGGGAGTCGAGGGACGACGATCTGGTCGCGCTCGCGACGCGCGAACTGGAGGAACTGGGGGTCGCAGAGGGCGCTCCCGTGAGGGATGGAACGGTCGTGCGAATGCCGAAGGCGTACCCGATCTACGATGCGGAATACAGCGGGCACGTCGATACCCTCCGATCCCACATCGACCCGATCGCCAACCTCCACACGGTCGGGCGGAACGGGATGCACAAGTACAACAACGCCGACCACTCCATGCTCACGGCCATGATGGCCGTCTGGAACATGCAGGGTGCGGGCCACGACCTGTGGGCCGTCAACACCGACTTCGAGTATCACGAGGAACAGCGACTGGAGTCGCCGGAATCGAAGGATCGACGGGACCGTGAGGGCGTCCGCGATGGAGTCGCCGGAACCGGCAGCGGGGAGGCGGCCTGATGACTTCTGCTCGTCCGGGCCGGCCTGGGCAGGGCGCGGATGGACGGCGCGATTCCGGGCTTCGTTCGTCACCCGACGATTCCCCGGCGCCGGACATCTCGGTGGTGATGCCCGTTCTCGACGGCCTGGACCTTCTTCCGCACAGCGTGGGAGCACTGGAGGCGTCCGAACTGGCCCCGGACCGCTGGGAACTGGTCGTGGTGGACGACGGAAGCCGAGACGGAACGCCGGACTGGGTCCGGGACCGGGGCCATCGGGTCCTGAGCGTGGTCGATGGACCACGAGGGCCGGGACATGCCCGGAACCGCGGCAGTGAGGTGGCCCGCGGGCGAATCCTCATGTTCGTGGACGTCGATGTCTGCGTCCACGACACCGCGCTGGAGCGGACGCTCGGCGTGTTCGGCGAGCATCCGGACGTGGGAGCCGTCTTCGGTGCCTACGACGATCGGCCGTCGGACACCGGCTTCCTGTCCCAGTACCGCAACCTCTACCATCGCTGGGTCCACCTGCGGGGGGCAGGCGCCGCCGAGACGTTCTGGGCGGGGTGCGGGGCCGTGCGAGCCGACCTCTTCAGGGAGCTGGGAGGGTTCGACGACGAGCGCTTTCCGCGCCCTCAGATCGAGGATATCGAACTTGGCTATCGCATCCGGGACGCGGGATGGAAGATCCTGCTCGACCCCGGAATTCAGGGCACCCACATGAAGCGGTGGACCCTGGGGGGGATGCTCAGGACGGACCTGCTCGACCGAGGCGTACCCTGGATGCGACTCCTGCTCGCCGCTCCGCGTACGGGAAGCCTCAACGTATCGACGGGCGAGCGCGTCCGGACCGCCCTCGTCGGACTCGCCGGGGTGATGGTTCTGGTGGCGGCACTGACCGCCGACCTGCGCTGGCTCGGTGCCGCGATTCTCGCCCTGCTGGTGAACATCGCCTCGAACATGGCGGTCTATCGCTGGCTGGTCGACCGGCGTGGGGTCGGATTCGCCCTGCGATCCGTGCCGATCAACGTGCTGTACTACGCCGTGTCGGGGGTCGCCGCGATCCTCGGCGTCATGCTCCACTGGACGACGGGCCGTACATGGGGGACAGCCCGATCGAGGGGTTCGCTTCGAACCGCCGCCGCCTCGGAGCCCGATTCGACATGAGGAGGCCGATGGAGCAGCCCGTGCCGGACGACGTCGAGGAGGAGATGGTGCTCGCCTTCGCTCCGCTGCACAAGCGCGCATTCGGGACGGCCGTGGGCCTGGTTCTCGGTGGCTGTATTCTCGTTGTCACCGGCGTCGGGATCGTCCGAGGTGACCCACCGACGATCCTGTCCCAGCTGAGGTACTATCTGCCGCTGTTCGACCTGACCTGGACAGGCGCCGTCCTGGGTGCTCTGTCCGGCTTCTTCGCCTTCTTCTGCGCCGGGTGGTTTCTCGCATTCACCCGAAACTTCGCGCTCGCCGCAAGCATCTGGGTTCTTCGCACTCGAGTCGAGCTCGCGCAGACCCGCGATTTCCTCGATCACATATGAGGCGGACATCATGAATGAACGGGAGGAGGCCCTTCGCCACACGATCGCACGGCTGAACGCCCGCGCATGGGGCATTGCGGGCGGATTGACCCTGGGGCTGGGACTCCTGGTGGCCACCGCGGTGCTGCTCGTCACGGGGCCCGCGCCGGGCACGGAGGTCGGGGGAACGCTCGGCCAGCTGCGATACTTCCTGCCCGGGTACTCGGTGACCTGGCCCGGAAGCTTCGTGGGATTCGTGTACGGATTCGTGATCGGCTATGCAGTCGGGCGCGCCGTGGGCTCGGTCTACAATCGACTCGTGGAATCGTCGTAGCACACGCGCGGCGAGAGAACGAGTCACCGAGGGCGTACCACGTCGTGGAGGCGACGAGCGCGGTCGATGCCCCTCGGGGGTCAACGTCCCTGCCACTCCGGGTCGATCCGCTCCATGAGCGCGAACGGACTCAACTCGTAGTCGTCGGGCCGATCGAGGGGGCGGTCCCGGCCCCGGTAGCGGAAGAGCGGGACCGAGAACTCTTCGACCACCCGGTACCCCACCAGTGCCCCTTCTTCGGCGAGATCGGCACGGCTCTTTGCGGCCAGGAAGACGACTCGAGGCAGGGGGCGGGTGCCGAAGACCTCTCGATACCGGTACGGTGTGTCGACCAAAGCCGTCGTCAGGCTCGAGACACCGACGCGCTCCGCGGCCGGGTATCGCGTCGCGAGATCGGAGGATACGGCGGCGAACGTCCAGGTCGGCTGGAACAGCGTGGAGACGTGCCGGGTGCCGCTCCACACCATCACGAGTCCCGCCAGGTAGGCGAGCGTCCACGTCGAAAGACGCGTTCCCCAAGGCGCATGCCGAAGCGCCACCCGGGCCAGGAGGATACCGACCACGCCTGCACCTGCGGCCAGCGCCCACGGCCCGAGAGTGGTCGCGGCATCGATCGTCCACCAGCGACCCGCGGCCGGCCCGTGGACCCCCCGCCAGGCGAGCGTCGCGGCCCAGGGAAACGCCACCAGGGCGCCTCCGAACAGCCATCGCCCGTCTCGCCGGACCGCGATCCAGCCGCCCAGGACGGCCGACACGAGCAAGAGCGGAACGAAGATCCGCAGGCGTTCGAGGTTCAGCCCGAGGGCGTCGACACCCACGAGTCCGGCCGGAACCACTACCACCGCCACGGGAGCCGCGGCGAGCGTGCCGATCGCGATCCGTCGGGGTCCGGACAGGGCGGCCAGGCGATCGCGAAACGCCATGAGATCAGTCCCCTCCAGAAGGGACACGGCACCGGCGATCGCGAGAATCAGGGCGACGTGCAGATGTGCCAGGTATCGGAACGGGAAGTACTCCAGCGCGACCAGGAGCACGAGCCAGGTGGATGCCCAAGCGAGAGCGCCGAGATACAGGCGTCGGGCGGGCGAATCACCGGGTGAGAGAACCCAGACCATCGCAGACAGCGGAGCGAGGGCTGCCAGTAGCACGTTGACCTGGTCCGAGTCGGCTCCCAGGAGAAGGGTCGCTCCCATCTCGTAGGGACGAGCCAGCCCCAAGAACCCGAGGATCACCCGCAGCGAATCCGGGCCGACGGAGAATCCGGTGACCACGAGTGCTGCGACCGCGCCGACGACGACGGGGCCCCCGAAGCCGAGAGCCCACGTCCGGACCCGCTCGATCGGGCGTCGCGGGGCCTGCCGCGCAGAGACCAGAAACGGGATGGCGGCGAAAACGAGCATCAGCGGGGCAGCGGTCCCCTTGACGCCCAGCGCCAAGGCTGTGAATACGCCGGCCACGAGATCGGTGGCACGGGTCGGTTCGGCCTTCACGAGTAAGAGGAACGCGGCGGTTCCCACCGTCAGCGCTGCCATCTCGGGGATCGCGATCCTGCTGAAGTAGACCAGTTCGGGATGGAGAGCCACCAGAGCGACCGCCACCAGCCAGGCCTTCGGCCGCAGGGTCCGGCGGAGACCGACAGCCACGATCAGGAGCAGTCCGATTCCGGCGAGGGCGGACACCAGGCGAGCGTTCTCGAGACTCACCCCCCGCAGCTCGAACACCGCGGCCACGACCCCTTGGTACAGCGGGGCGAGGATCAGATGGATGCGAGACACCGGGGAGTCGAGGTCCGGCGCCCGGAAGAGGGCCCACTCCCTGGCCAGCTCGGTCCACCGACCTTCGTCGATCATCCAGCCGGACCAGCGTGGATGGAGGGCGTCCGCTTCCGGGAAGATGATCCGGAGCAGGATCCCGGCCAGTACCAGGATCACCGCCAGCACCGGAATCACGGCCGCCCCGACGTCTCTCCGGGAACGGAGGGGGACGGGAGGTCGCGGCATGGAGGTCATGGGGCCCGGGGTGCCCCGGCCCGATCCCGGTCGCCCGCGCCCGGACCGGACGCCGCGGACGACGGACGTACCGACTCTACGAGGACGCCGGTAACCGTGGCTGCCTGACTCGCCAGCATCAGCCCGGAAAGAACGACCCCCCGCACCGGAGACCGATTCCGGAGGGGATACATCAGCATGCCGGTGTAGAAGGACATCGGTTCGACCGTGGGCGGGGGCGCTCCCCGGACCCGGCGCCGACGCGCGAGGTGCGTCGCCCCTCGACCGTAGTAGTGGTGCTGTCTCAGGAAGCTCCCGAGCGAAAGATGGTGGAAGTGCCGTACCGTCGCCTCCGGAACATGCCGCAGCGGGCCGATCTCACGGGCCCATCGTTCGGACAGGTCGCGATCTTCGCCCGCGCTGAACCGGAAGGATTCGTCGAACCCGCCCATCGCCCGGAAGGCCTCGGCGGACACAGCGATGTTGTTCGACGTGAAGAATGGCAGCAGTCGTCGGGCCCGCTCGAAATACTCGTAGAGGTAGTCGATCAGCACCTGGCTCGCCTCGGCCATCAGGTTCCGCTCCAGACCGTTGACCGTGGTCCCGCCCGTCAGGGCCAGGGGCTCCTCGGCGAGGGCCCGGACCAGAGCCGCGGCCCACCCGGGATCCGGTCGGCAATCGTCGTCCGTGAACGCCAGTACGGACCCCTCGGCCTCCGCAGCACCATGATTCCGGGCGCGCGCCGGGCCCGCGTTTCGCTGCCGGATGAGCCGGATCCCCGGTCCGTCGGACCCTACGGAGCCGTCGATCTCGACCGGATCGGGGCTACCGTCGTCGACGATCAGGACCTCGAGTCGGTCGGCCGGATAGTCCTGCTGCCGGAGGGCCGCCACGCACTCCTTTACGCGGTCGGGGCGGCGAAACGTCGGGACGATTACCGAGACGAACGGCGGCTCCGGATGTCGGCCGGCGGCCTCGCCGTGGCTCATCGGTCGTCACTAGGCATGTGAACGGCGGACCGCGTGCGGTTCATGGCAATCCGGGGTGGGGCGGGAATGGCGGGTACGATACGGCCGCCGCCGTCCCGCGTCCAACCGCGCCTCACCACCCCACCGGCCCAGCCTTCCCCAGCGATCCGCTTCCATGGTCCCCGTCGCCGACGCCGCGCGCTCCTTCGGCTACCATCTTTTCCTCGACGGTGCCTCGCTCCAGCGCCACAAGAGCCGTCGCTACGGACTCATGGGACCGACTCGGGGGCGGGAGCGGGACCGGCGGACGCCGACAGAACCAGTTCAGATAGGACGACGTGCCCGTGGCCGGGATCGCTCTCATCGGGATTGGGAGGTCGGGCCCGCGGCTCACCCCTGCTCGGGTGAGCAGCTCCCGAATTCGCGGTCCAGGAAGAGCAGGGAAGCCGGATCGTTTCCCGAATTTCTCGGGCGGACAGGGGATGGCCTGGAGAACCACGCGCCCCCCGCGCCGATTCACCTGGTCGAAAAGCTTCATGGCGTGATCCAGCTCTTGCTGCGCCTGAAGCCGCATCCAGTGCGCGAATCCCTCGCGCGAGTCGGCCTCGAACTGGGCTGCCATCGCGAGATACACGTATCCGGACGAGAGATCCATTCGGATCTGGTCGTACAGGGTGGCCTGGACATCCGAATGCATCGTTGAAGACTCCTTTTGGACATGGGTGGCAGTACATGTGGAATCGGCAATGATTCGGCCCTAGGTGCTCGTGTCGGCCGCCGCGCGGGGGGTGTCCCACACGGACCGTCGAGCATGTCCGCCACCCACGTCCTCGAAGGCTCGGGACCGAGCGTTACCGGAGCGTGTCACTCCAGCCTCATGCGGCCCCCCACAACGCAAAAAGCCTGCACCGTACATGACGGTGCAGGCTCTATTTGCAGAAAGTGCGCCCGAGAGGATTCGAACCTCTGGCCTCTGCCTCCGGAGGGCAGCGCTCTATCCAGCTGAGCTACGGGCGGTTGCGAGAGCGGTGATTGTACTGCTCAATGCGGTGAACGTGAAGGGTGGTCCGTTGAAAAATCAC
>DATFJS010000449.1:0-18374 GCA_035269045.1 Longimicrobiales bacterium
CTCAGCAGCGCCTCGAGGAGATCCGGGCGGAACGGGAACGTCTCCAGCGCGAGATGGCCGCGGCCCGGATGCAGGTCGAGGACGTCTCGGCACAGCTCCGGAACATCGAGCAGCAGCTCTCGGTGTCGCGGTCCGTGCTCGCCGAGATGGACTTCCAGACGGAGGTCATCTCGGCCGAGGTCGCGACCGCGTCGACACAGCTGATCCGCACGCGGGAGCGCCTCCGGGAGGGCGACGCGGTGCTGCAGCGGCGCCTTCGCGACATCTACAAGCTCGGCGGGCTGAATACCGTGCGCGTGCTCCTCGGCGCGGAGTCGTTCGGGGATCTCCTGAATCGATACCGCTACCTGCGCCTGATGGCCGACTACGACCGGTCGCTGGTGAACCGGGTCGAGCAGCTCGAGACCGCACTGCTCGAACAGAACGAAGCACTCCAGGAGAGCCTGCGGGAGCTCGAGCTGATCCGGAACCAGAAGGCCGGAGAAGTTCAGGAACTGACGCAGGTCGAGCTCGATCGCGAGGCCGCGCTCCAGCGGTACCGCGAGACCGCCCGGCAGGCGGAGAGCCGGCTCGACCAGCTCGAAGCCGACATCGCGCGGCTGACCGGCCTCGTGGACGACCTCGAGCGACGTCGGCTCGAGGAGGAACGCCGTCGGGCGGTGGCCGGTCGGGAGACGGGGCCCGCCACGCTCGGGGCGGCCGACGCCGGGTCTCTGGACTGGCCGCTGGACGGCGAGGTCATCTACAACTTCGGACGCGAGACCCGACCCAACGGCACGGTGCTCCGCTGGAACGGGATCGGGATCTCGGCTCCCCGGGGCACACCGGTCCGGGCGGTACGGAGCGGGACGGTGGTGCTCGCGGGTCCCTTCGAGGGGTACGGGCCGACGGTCGTGGTGAGCCACGGCGACGGCTTCTACACGCTCTACCTCTACCTCGAGGACATCGGGGTGATCGAGGGCCGCGTGGTCGAGGCCGGACAGGTGGTCGGAACGGTGGGTGGCGAGGGCACGCCCGAGGGTCCGCACCTCGAATTCCAGGTCCGCGGGCCCCTCGACGGCGGGTCGCCGCAGGCGATGGATCCGCTCCAGTGGCTGCGTCCCCGCAACCAGCGATGATCCACGATCCGGTCGGCCACGAGGAGGCCCGGGCTCTACTGGCCCGATCGTTCCTGTCGGGTTCACTGCCGAGCTCCCTCCTTCTCCTCGGACCCCGCGGGGTCGGCAAGCAGCGCATCGCCCTCTGGACGGCCCAGGTCATCCTCTGTGACGCCCCGACCGACAAGGGGCCGTGCGACGCCTGCCGGCACTGTACCCGGGTGCGGAAGCTCGAGCACCCGGATCTCCACTGGCACATGCCCCTGCCCCGCCCGAAGCGCGCCTCGACCCCGGAGAAGCTCCAGGACGCGCTCGAGGCCGCACGGTACGAGCGTCTTGCGGAGCTCCGGGCCGCGCCGCTCCGGACCTCCTGGGATCCCGAGCGCACCGCCATCTATCTGGCCGCCGCCCGATCGATCCGGAGTTCGGCGCGCAGCCGACCCTCCGAGCAGGGTGAGCAGGTCTACATCATCGCGGATGCGGAGATGCTCGTTCCCCAGGAGTCGAGTCCCGAGGCGGCCAACGCGCTCCTCAAGCTGCTCGAGGAGCCCCCGGAGGATACGCGGTTCATTCTCACGTCCAGTGAACCCGGCCGGCTGCTCGAGACGATCCGCTCGCGAACCGTGCCGCTGCATCTCGGGCCACTGGACCGTGACGTGGTCCGGGGCGTGCTCATCGACCTGGCGGGGGCGGACCCGGACGACGCGGCCCACGCCGCCGTGCTCAGCGAGGGATCCATCGGGATGGCCCTGGGCTATCTGCCGGACGGCGACGACCCCGGCCCACTCGAGGAAATGCGGCGCCGGGCGGCCCGTATCGTCCAGGCGGCGCTGCAGGGAGCCGGTGAGGGCTACCGGATCGCACTCTCGGATTTCGGGGTTTCGGGCGGCCAGGCGCTGGCGGACCTGCTCGAGCACGTGGACCGCTGGCTCCGGGACATGGCTGCGGTCGCCTCCGGATCGGCGGACTACACGGCCAGTCTGGATGCCCGGGACTGGCTGGTCTCGACCACGGAGAAACACGATCTCCACCCCGTGGACCTCGCCCGGGCGATCGAACTGGTCGAGCAGGCGCGCCTCGAGGCGCGAGGCAACGTCAGCCCCCAGCTCGTCGTCGCCGGTCTGGTGTCGGATCTCAGGTCCGTGCTGGTCGGTGACGAGGTCGAAGCCGGGAGCCCCGGGCGATGAGCGAGGCACGATGAGCGAGGCACTATGAGCGACGAACCGAAACCCACCCATCTCGACGACGAGGGGCGCGCGCAGATGGTCGATGTCGGCGCCAAGGACGAGACCCGCCGCGTCGCCGTCGCGGTGGGAGCGCTCCGCATGGCCCCGGAAACGCTGCGTGCCTTTCAGGAGGGGGATACCCCGAAGGGCGAGGCCTTCGCGGTCGCGCGGGTCGCCGGCATCCAGGCGGGCAAGCGCACGGACCAGCTCATCCCCCTCTGCCACGTGCTCCCGGCGACGTCGATCGCGGTCGAGTTCGAGACCGACGACTCCCTGCCGGGCGTGCGCGTGACCGCCACGGCGACGCATCGCGGACGCACCGGGGTGGAGATGGAGGCGCTGACCGCCGCCTCCGTGGCACTCCTGACCCTCTACGACATGGCCAAGGCGATGGACCGCGGGATGGTGATCGAGGAAGTCCGTCTGATCAGCAAGGAGGGCGGCGCCTCCGGCACCTGGCGCGTCTGACGCGTCAGTCGGACGCGGGCGCCCGCCCGCGGATCCGATCGGCGGTCCCGGGCGCGACCGGCACGATGAGCCTCGTCCCGATCTGGAGTCGACGCGCGTCGACCTCGGGGTTGGCGTCCTGAAGTTCCCGCGTCCGGATGCCGAAGTCCTCGGCGATTTCGGACATGGTGTCGCCCGACCGTACGACGTACTCCGTCACCGAGACCCGCTCGTCCTGCGGAATCGTCGGGAAGACCCGGGAGAACTCCTCCGCGGTGCCCAGCGGGATCCGCAGACGCGTGGGTCGCCCCCGGGGTGTGACGCCCCGTACCACCTGGGGATTGAGCGAGAACACTTCCTCCTCGACGGCTCCCGCCGCCGCCGCGACGATGTCCAGTGAGGTGGCGTCCGGCACCTCGATCTCGTCGAAGGCGAGCGGCGCGTACCGCTCGTCCACTTCGGGAGCCAGGCCCAGCCGGTCCGCCGCGCGCGCGACCTCCGCCACGGCTAGGAACTTCGGCACGAAGTCCTGGGTCTCGCGCGGCAGATACGGACGGATGCGCATGAAGAGGGAGTCGCCTCCGGCCGCGAGCGGGACGTGCTCGCGGAGGAGGCGATCCACCCGTGACGGGCCGCCGTTGTAGGCGGCGAGGGCCAGGAACCACGAGTCGAACCGGTCGTGCAGTTCCGCCAGGAAGCGGGCCGCCGCATCGGTGGCGGCGATCGGGTCACGCCGTTCGTCGATGAGCCCGTCGACCTGCATCCCGAACGAGCGGGCCACGGGGCTCATGAACTGCCACATGCCGGCGGCGGCCGCGGGGCTCACCGCCTCCGGGACGTACCCGCTCTCGACGATCGGGAGATACCGGAGCGAACTCGGCAGTTCCCGGGCGATCAGGACCGAGTCGACCAGCTTCGCGTATCGCGTCATGCGCCGGAGGTAGATCCGGAACGACTCCGGGTCGGTCTCCGCGAAGCGCCTGCGCCACCGGTCCACCTCGACCCGCAGCGCCTGGTCCGAGGCCGACACCGAGTGCACGATCGGGTCGAGCACCACGAACGGGGGGGCCACGACCGTGGTGTCCATCGGAAGCAGCGTGAATTCGAGCGGCGTCGGACCGGGCGGTGGCGGAACGAGCGCCGGCCGACCCTTCGGGTCCGCCGAGCATGCGGCCGACGCCGCCATCGCGACGAGGGCGGCCGTCACGGTGAGGCGTCGGATCGACATCGGGTCTCGCGTCAGCCGAGAACGCGGTCGATCGCGTCGAGCAGTCGGTCGACGTTCTCGTCGGTCGCGCCCGAGCCCATCAGTCCGATGCGCCAGAGCTTGCCCTTCGCCGGCCCGAGTCCGCCCCCGACCTCGATCCCGTGCTCCTCCAGCAGCTTACCGCGGAGCGGGCCTTCCTCGCGGCCGTCCGGAAGTTCGGCGGCGGTGAGCTGGGGCAGCCGGTGCCCCTCCTGGGCGAACATCCGGAATCCGCGCTCCTCGAGTTCGGCCTGGAGGCGGGCGCCCACGCGGGCATGGCGCGCGTAGCGGGCCTTGAGGCCCTCCTCACCCAGCGCCACGAGCCCTTCGTGGAGCGCGTACATCATGTTGATCGGTGCCGTGTGGTGATACCTCCGCTCGGACCCGAGATAGCCGGCCAGCAGGCCGACGTCGAGATACCAGCTCTGCACCGGCGTGTCACGGTTCTCGAGCTTGCGGAGCGCGCGCTTCGAGAAGGAGATGGGTGCGAGGCCCGGAGGCACGCCGAGGCACTTCTGCGTGCCGGAATAGGCGACGTCGACGCCGTTGAGGTCGATCTCGACGGGCGTGCCGCCGAGCGCCGTGACCGTGTCCACCACGAGGATCGCGTCGTGGGCCTGTGTGAGCCGTCCGATCTGGTCCAGCGGCTGCCGCACTCCGGTCGACGTCTCGGCCGCGACGATCGCCACGACGGAGGCGTCCGGGTGTGCTCGCAGGGCATCCTCGATCTGCCCGGGCTCGATGATGCGCCCCCACTCCGCCTCGACCTCCACGACCTCGGCCCGCATGCGCCGCGCCATCTCGGCCAGCCGCCCGCCGAACACGCCGTTCACACCGACGACGACCGTGTCACCGGGCTCGACGACGTTGGCCAGCGACGCCTCCATGGCGGCGGATCCCGTCCCGGAGACCGGGAAGGTCATCGTGTTCCTCGTTCCGAACACGCCCCGCAGCCGCTCGTTCACGTCGTCCATGAGAGCGAGGAACTGGGGGTCCAGATGGCCCAGCGTCGGCCGGGCCATCGCGTCGAGGATTCTCTGCTCCACGGGCGAGGGGCCCGGCCCGAGCAACAGTCGGGGCTCGAGGTCCTGAACGTTCACGTGGATGTCCTGGTCGGTCAGAGGTGGTAGTTGGGAGCTTCGCGCGTGATCGTGACGTCGTGCGGATGTGACTCCCGCAGACCCCCCGAGGTCACACGGATGAAGCGTCCCACGGCCGCCAGATCGGAGATGGTGGCCGCGCCGACGTATCCCATCCCGCTGCGCAGACCGCCGATCAACTGGAAGATCGTGTCGGATACCGGGCCCTTGTACGGTACGCGCGCCTCGATTCCCTCGGGCACGAGCTTCCGCTTCTCCTGCCCCTCCTGGAAGTATCGATCGGCCGACCCCTCCTCCATGGCGGAGAGCGATCCCATGCCCCGGACGGTCTTGAAGCGACGCCCCTCCAGCAGAAAGGACTCGCCGGGCGACTCCTCGGTGCCGGCGAACATCGACCCCATCATCACGCACTGAGCGCCCGCGGCGAGGGCCTTCACGATATCGCCCGAGTAGCGGATCCCGCCATCCGCGATGACCGGGACGTCCCCGGCCGCGCCCTCGACGGCATCCTTGATCGCGGTGAGCTGCGGAAGCCCCACGCCGGTGACCACCCGCGTGGTGCAGATGGACCCCGGACCCACCCCCACCTTCACGGCGTCCACGCCGTGGTCGACGAGCGCACGAGCGCCCTCCGAGGTGCCGACGTTGCCGGCGATGATCTGTGTGTCGGGGAAGGCTTCCCGCGTGCGTGCGACGGCCTTGAGGACTCCCTCGGAGTGGCCGTGCGCGGTGTCGATCACGAGCGCGTCGACGCCGGCGTCGACGAGCGCCCGCGCGCGGTCGAGGTCGACCGTGGACGCTCCGATCGCAGCCCCCACCCGGAGTCGCCCGTGCTCGTCCTTGCAGGCCTCCGGATACTGCCGACGCTTGTAGATGTCCTTGACGGTGATCAGTCCCTTCAGCTGCCCGTCGTCGTCGACCACCGGGAGCTTCTCGATCCGGTGCTCGTGGAGGACCCGCTCGGCTTCGTCGAGGGTCGTGCCGACCGGGACGGTGACGAGATTCTCCGAGGTCATGACCGCCTGGACACCCTGGTCCAGATTCGTCTCGAACTGGAGGTCGCGGTTGGTGACGATGCCGAAGAGCGTCCCGTCGTCCGCCACGATCGGCACACCGCTGATCGAGAACCGCGACATCAGTTCGTGCGCGTCCCGGATGGTGGCGTCCGGACCGAGGGTGATCGGCTTGAGGATCATCCCGCTCTCGGAGCGCTTCACCCGATCGACCTCACCCGCCTGCGCGTCGATCGGCATGTTCTTGTGGATGATGCCCATTCCGCCTTCACGCGCCATCTGAATGGCCATGCGCGACTCCGTGACCGTGTCCATGGCCGCGGAGAGCAGCGGGATGTTGAGCTCGATCGTGCGCGTGAGCTTCGAGTGGACGCTCGTGTCCTTCGGGTGAACCTCGGAGTGTCCGGGGATCATCAGGACGTCGTCGAAGGTCAGTCCTTCCTTCTCGACGGGAGCGCTGCGGCGGGGGGCGTCGGCCATGGGGGGCGGGATCAGCGTGGAAGAGGGTCTACCGAAAACGAGAACGCGCTCGACCCCGTCGTCCGGCGTGACCCCGGAGTCTGGCGCGAGCGCGTGCCGTGATCTGTGTGTTCACGGGTGTTTCCATGGCGAAGGCTACCGGTGGGCCTCCGGAGCGTCAAGCATCGTCGCCGGTGCCCCTCCCCCGGCCCGGGCTCGACGGCCGGTCCGGGGTGGACCGGTCCGGCCGCGATGCGGCATCCGACGGCCTCGAGGACGACCCCGGCGGTGTTCGATCCGTCGACGCGGCCCCCCGTTCGGTCGACGTGCCTCCCCGATCGGTCGACGCACCTCCCCGATCGGTGGACGCACCTCCCCGATCGGTGGACGCACCTCCCCGATCGGTGGACGCACCTCCCCGCTGGGTGGACTCCGACCCGCGCGACGGTCCGGCACCGGTAACCTCCTCGGGAACCAGTTCGCCGAGCAGCTGCTTTCCGGCATTGGAAACCCCGGCGAGCACGCGGTCCGCCGCGGCGATCACCTGGAACGCTTCTCGCAGGGTCGCGGGATTCATCGCCTTCTTCCGCATGCGATCCTCGAGATTCTCGGCCAGCCGCTGCAGGCCCGAGACTTCCGCGGAGACGGTTTCGCCGTACTTCGACTCCAGGAACTCCACGTAGTCGAGTACCTGATAGAGCTGGGCTTCGGGCAGACTCTCGAGGCGGCGCAGGAGCCGCTGGCGCAGGACGTCGTGCATAGTTCGAATTACCTTCATCTTCATGGAGGCGCCCGGCTCGCGGGCGCTGGAATCTCGAATCACTTCCATCCGAGCTCGATGGCGTTCCTTCCTCTTCGATCGGTACCGCTGCCCTCCGCATTCGATGCGGAGCTGACGGGCTGGCTCGACTCGATCGAGCGGGCGCTGGACGACCCCGCCACGGATCGGAACGACCTCTGCCGCACCATCCTGACGGATCTGCACTACCCGGAGATTCGCGACGAGGACCTCGAGGCACTCCCGACCGCCACCCGCCTGGCCGTGCTCCAGCTCGATCCGAGGAATGTCACCCTCGAACCTGAATACTACTCGGAAATCGACGTGGAGGCCTACGCCCGGGTCAAGCCGCTGATCTGGCTGTGGGAGGGATTCGACCGGAGCGCGCTGGGCGAGAACGTGGAAGTCGGCGTGCGCTTCAGGCGGCTCCTGGCGAAGCGGATCTTCCGCCGGTGCGGCCGCAACTTCAAGGCGTTCCACCAGGTGAAGCTGTCGTTCGGCTACAACCTGGAGGTCGGCGACAACGTGGTCGTTCACCGCCACGTCCTCCTCGACGACCGCGGCGGAATCGAGATTGGCGACGGCGCTTCGATCTCCGACTACGTGAACGTCTATTCCCACTCGCACGACATCGTCGACGGGCGGGAGGTCTTCACACCGAAGACGGTCGTTGGCGCCGGCGCGCGCATCACGTACCATGCCACCATACTGGCCGGGACGACCGTCGCTCCGGACTCCATGGTCGGGGCGGGCTCGATGCTGACGCGGTCGACCGAGCCCCACACGGTGTGGGTGGGTGTGCCCGCCCGACAGATCAGGACGAAGGATCTGGACCGGCGGGAGACGTTTCCGCCCCGCACCGGGGATCCCCTCGCGGACGGCACATCGGTCGATGTCGACGACTCCCCGGGGGACGACTGACACGCACGAGCGACGCGGGCGACCGACGTCGATCCAGAGGCCGGAGCCCGATGCCCCCACGACTCGACATCCTGTCCGACTCCCCCCGGAACGCCGAGACCCGCCTCGCCGCCCTCGTGGATCCCGTGACACCGGTCCGCGACTTCTACGTCCGGTCGAACTTTCCCACACCCCGGCCGGACCCCGACGCGTTCGATCTCGAGGTCGTGGTCGGCACCCGCGTCGCCCACCATTCCCTCGACGCGCTGCGCCGGTGCGCGACGCCGGTCGACTGCACGGTGACGCTGGAGTGCGCCGGAAACGGCCGGACCCTCCTCGATCCGCAGCCGGGCGGTACGCCGTGGACCCTCGGAGCGACCGGGACGGCGACCTTCACGGGCGTTCCTCTCGATGCCGTCCTGCCGGACGATCTCGGCGATGCGGTCGAGCTCCTGTTCACGGGCGCCGATCGGGGCGAGAAGAAGGGGTGGGGCGAAATCCCCTTCCAGCGGTCGCTGCCGGTAGAGATGCTGGGCGGCTCGACGGACGGCGCGGCGGCCGCCCCCCCGATGCTGGCCTGGGCCATGAACGGGCAGCCGCTCTCACCGGAGCACGGTGCGCCGCTCCGGCTGGTGGTACCGGGCTGGTACGCGGTCGCCTCGGTGAAGTGGCTCACGCGCATCGAGGCGATCGAGGAGCCGTTCGAGGGATACTTCCAGACCGATCGATACCGGTATCTGTGGCCGGACGGCAGCGTGACGCCCGTCCGCGGGATGCGTGTGCGAGGGCTGCTGCTCGGGGTGGCCGACACACGTCTCGGGGAGGAGCGGTCGGCCGGTGAAGCAGCGGGCGGGATCGTGACGCCCGCAGGGCCGACGACGCTGCACGGCATCGCGTGGAGCGGCCACGGGCCGATCGCGGGGGTGGGCGTTTCCGTGGACGGCGGCGCATCATGGCACGAGGCCCGGGTGGGGAGGCCCCCGGACGACGTCGACCATCATGCGGTTCGCGTCCCGTGGACGCTCGAGGTCGATCTGGCACCGGGTCGGTACGAGGTCGTCGTGCGGGCCCGCGACGCGGCCGGCCACGAGCAGCCGATGGAGCCGTACGAGAATGCGCTGGGATACGGGAACAACGTCGTCCACCGTGTCCCCGTGACCGTCCGCTAGGCATACCACACGATCCGTCGCGGCGGGCACCCCGGGGACGCTACCTCGCCGACCGGGACGCTACCTCGCCGACCGGGACCCGGCCCCCTCAGCCCCCGGTGTCCTGGTACTTGTCCTGCAGCGCCCGCACGACCGCGGGATCCGCCAGTGTGGTCGTGTCGCCGATCGCGCGTCCCTCCGCGATGTCCTTCAGCAGTCGCCGCATGATCTTGCCCGAGCGCGTCTTCGGCAGGTCCGCGGTGAAGATGATGTCGGCCGGACGGGCGATCGCACCGATCTTGTCGACGACGTGCTGCTTCAGCTCCCCGGCCAGGTCGTCGTTGTCGTCGATCCGCTCCTTGATGGTCACGAAGGCGCACACCACCTCGCCCTTGATCTCGTCCTTCTTCCCCACCACCGCGGCCTCGGCCACCCGCTGATCGTCGACGAGCGCACTCTCGACCTCCGCGGTGCCGATGCGATGACCCGCCACGTTGAGCACGTCGTCGACGCGGCCGAGAATCCAGAGGTTTCCGTCCTCCCGCTTGGCGCCATCGCCGGGGAAGTAGATCCCGTCCCACTTCGACCAGTAGGTGTCGCGGAACCGCTGGTCGTCGCCCCAGATGGTCCGGAGCATGCCCGGCCACGGACGGGTGATGGCCAGGAGCCCCGCGTCGACCTCCTCGCCGGCCTCGTTCAGGATCGTTGCCGCGACTCCGGGGAAGGGGCGAACCGCCGTGCCGGGTGTCGTCGTGGTGACGCCGGGCAGGGGCGTGATCATGATCCCCCCGGTCTCCGTCTGCCACCACGTGTCCACGATTGGGCATCGCTCCCCACCGATGATCTCGTTGTACCACATCCACGCCTCGGGGTTGATCGGCTCCCCGACCGTCCCGAGCAGACGGAGCGACGAGAGATCCGATCGCTGCGGCCAGTGCCGGCCCCACCGCATGAATGCGCGGATGGCGGTCGGCGCCGTGTAGAAGATGGTGACGCCGTGCTCTTCGCAGATGCGCCAGAACCGGCCCCGGTCGGGGTGATCGGGCGCGCCCTCGTACATCACCTGGGTGACGCCGTTGGCCATCGGCCCGTACACGATGTACGAGTGCCCCGTGATCCAGCCGACATCGGCCGTGCACCAGTAGACGTCGTCGTCCTTCAGGTCGAAGACGAGCTTCGAGGTGGCGTAGACGTGCGTCAGGTAGCCACCCGTCGTGTGGACGACGCCCTTGGGCTTTCCGGTGGTCCCGGAGGTGTAGAGAATGAACAGGACGTCCTCGGCGTCCATCGGCTCGGCCGGGCACTCCGTGGACATCTCCGCGACCAGGTCGTGGTACCAGATGTCGCGCCCGTCCGTCATCGTGACGCCCGACGCCTCCTCGATGCCCCCGCGCGCCACGACGACCACATGCTCGATCGAGTCGGTGCGCTCGACCGCGGCGTCGGCGTTCTGCTTCAGACGGATGACGGACCCGCGTCGATATCCCCCGTCCGCCGTGATCAGCAGCTTCGCCTCCGCGTCCTCGATGCGGTTGCCGAGCGACTCCGGGCTGAAGCCCCCGAAGACCACGGAATGGGGAGCCCCGATACGGGTGCAGGCGAGCATGGCGATCGCCGCCTCCGGAATCATCGGCAGGTAGATCGCGACCCGATCACCCTTCTCGACCCCGAGCGACTTGAGCCCGTTGGCGAACCGGCACACCTCCGCATGCATCTCGGCGTACGTGTACCTGCGCTGCTCGCCGTCCTCCCCCTCCCAGATCAGCGCGGTCCTGTCGCGGCGAGGACCGTCGAGGTGCCGGTCCAGACAGTTGTGCGAGACGTTGAGTTTGCCACCGACGAACCACTTCGCGTGCGGGGCGTCCCACTCGTGGACGGTCTCCCAGGGCTCGAACCAGTCGAGCTCCTCCGCCCACCCCGCCCACCAGGCCTGCCAGTCCTCCTCGGCCTCCTCGTAGATCTCGTCGCTCGAGACGTGCGCGTCCTCGACGAAATCGGACGGCGGCGGAAACCTGCGCTGTTCGTGGAGGAGGCTGTCGAAGTCGTCGTTCGCGTGGCTCATCGCGTCATCCGGGCAGATTCATGAAAGGGATCGAAACGGTGCGGTGCGGCGGCCCTCGCGGCAAGCTTCCGTGCGCTACTCGAGGCCGTCCAGCACGTCGTCCGCCGCCGGATCCTCCAGGAGAGCCTCGAAGGACTGCACGGTCGTCGTCGCCAGCACCGAGATCGACGTCGCCCCCGCCTCGATCGCCGCACGCGGGATCCGCAACTTGATCCGGGTCTCCAGCTCGGCCTCCGTCGGTGGCTCCGACGGCTTCGGGAGCGTGAGTCGCATCGTCACGGGCGTGCGATAGCCCGGGGGGAGGTGACGCGTGGTCAGCTCCGCCACACGCCCGAGAGCATCCGGCACCGAGGTGTGCTCCCAGACCGGCCGGACGTCGACCACGAGGGAAAGCGTGCCGCGAAGCCCGCGATCGGTCTCATCGAGGTAGCCCTCGATGGAGGCGGTCTCATGGGCGTCCGAATGGAAGAACAGATATGCGCTGCGCGTCGTGTGACCGGCCCACTCGCCCTCGAACTCGGTGGAGGACGTCTTCTGGAGGCCCGACAGCGACCATCCGGCCTCGCGTACCCCCTCCACCACTGCATCGATCAGCGGCTCCAGCGTGAGAATCGAATCACCCATGATGTGTTGGCCTCCCTCGAACCTCGTTGACACCCCCCGACGAAACCCCGCACTTTCACCGGGGTCTTACTTCCCCGTGATGCAAGTACGAACGTCGTCGACGGGCAACCCGATGCAGACGCACCAGGACAACTCGGAACGTACACTCAGAGCCGCGCTCTCCTCCACGGGGCAGCGGTACACCGAGCAGCGCGCCTCGGTGTTCCGTTTCCTCCGCTCGACGGAGTCGCATCCGACGGCGGACGAGGTGTTCTTCCACGTGCGACAGGAGATCCCGGGTATCTCGCTCGCGACGGTCTACAAGAGCCTCGAGACCCTCGTCGGTGCCGGGCTCGCGTCGAAGCTCACCTACGGAGACGGATCCGCGCGCTACGACGGCCGGACCGACGACCATCATCACCTCCGCTGCCTCGGATGTGGGAAGGTCGTCGACCTGCCCGGCCAGGTGGACGACCGCGAAGTCGAACGGCTCGAGGCGTCGGCCGATGGCTTCCAGGTCACCGGATGCCGTCTCGAGCTCACGGGATACTGCTCCGACTGCTCCCCCGAGTCGGCGCGCCGCGGCTGACGTCGCGCACGATCCGACTCCTTCGTCGATGATACCGCGCCCGCCGGCGTTCCGCGGTGACCTGATCGACGACCCGGCCCGGACCGACCCGTGGTCCGGGGCTTCCGGACCGTTCTTCCGCGCTCCCCGTGCGGTCGCGCATCCCCTCGACGTCGATTCCGTCGCGGCCCTCGTACGCTGGGCCGTCCAGCACGGGATCCCCCTGATTCCCCGTGGCGCCGGAACCGGCATGCCCGGGGGCAACGTCGGCGACGGAGTGGTCCTGGATCTCCGGCATCTCGATCGCGTCTCCGTCGTGGCCCCCGGGCTTGTGCACGCCGAAGCCGGTGCCACCGCCGCTTCCGCCCGCGCGACGGCCCGCGAGGTCGGCCGGGACCTCCCCGCCCTGCCCTCCAGCGCAGAGTGGTGCACCGTCGGAGGGATCGCGGCGAACGACGCGGCGGGAGCGAGGAGCTTTCTGTACGGCCCGGCACACGACTGGATCGAGGCGCTGGACGTCGTGGGCCCGGACGCGACCCCCCGAACCGTCCGACGCGGTGACACGATCGACGACACCGGGGCGCGCCTGCGGGAGGCGCTCACGGCCATGCTTCCCGGCCCGCTCGCGTGGCCCGACGTGCGGAAGAACGCGTCCGGGTACGCGCTGGATCGATTCCTCCGGAGCGGCGACGTCGTCGACCTCTGGATCGGGTCGGAGGGCACCCTCGGGGTGATCACGGGAGTCCACCTCCGCACGACCTCCGTCCCCTCCGAGCGTGGTGTGGCGCTGCTGGGAGTGCCCGAGCGCTCCGCGCTGCCACGCCTCGTGGCATTGGCGTCCGATGTCGGCGCCACCGCCTGCGAGTGGTTCGGCTCACGGCTGATCGACCTGGGCGGTCTGGGGGACGACGAACGTCTCCGAGGGCTGGATCGCGCGTACGGTGTGTGCCTGATCGAGGTCGCCGGCCCCACGCCGGCCGACGTCGACGCCAGGCTGACCGAGGTTGCGCAGCGGGCCGACTCGATCGGCGGAGTCCGCACCACCTCGGATGCGTCGCGAATCGACGCCTTCTGGTCCCTGAGGCACGACGCCAGCCCCAGGATCGAGGCCCTCGCCGGCCGCTCCCGCAGGTCGACCCAGTTCATCGAGGACTGCGTGGTGCCCGTCTCGGCGCTTCCGGCGTGGCTCGACGGCCTGGAGCGGATCCTCGCGTCCCACGATGTGGATGCGGTGCTCTTCGGGCACGCCGGAGACGGAAACATCCACGTGAACCCGCTGCTCGATCTCACCGATCCGTCGTGGCGGGGCGTGGCGCGGTCGGTGCTCGACGAGGTGGTAGAGCTCGTCGCCCGCCTCGGCGGGACCCTCTCGGGCGAGCACGGGGACGGCCGGCTCCGCGCACCCTTCGTCGAGAAGATCTGGGGAGCGGACGTCACGCGCGCGTTCGAGTGCGTCAAACGCACCCTCGATCCCACCGGCGTCTTCAACCCGGGCGTGATCCTTCCGCTTCCCGGTCAGGACCCGCTGGAAGGATTCGGCGAAGCACCCGACTTCGCGGAGCGGAACCGGGGCCCGGTACGTCGTCGCACCGCCGCGACGTCCGAGGCGACATGACCTTCGTCCGCGCCCTCCTCGGCGCGCTCTGCCTCGTCCTGGTCCTACCGGCCGCAGCCGAACCCGGGCGGGATCCGGGCCGACTGCGCGCGGCCGTCGACGCCGTGCTCGACCAGGGCTCGTACGCCCGCGCGGAGTGGGGGGTGCTCGTCGTCTCGCTGGACCGCGGGGACACGCTGGTCTCCCGCAACGCGCACACCGCGCTCACGCCCGCCTCGAACATGAAGGTGCTGACATCGGCCGCGGCGTTGCACCACCTCGGGGCCGACTATCGCTACACCACCTGGGTGCTTGCGGACGGGCCGATCGTGGACGGCGTGGTCGAGGGAGACCTGGTGCTCTACGGCACGGGTGACCCGGGAATCGCCGACCGCTTCTTCGAGTCCCGCGGCACCGTCTTCGAGCAACTCGCCGCCGACCTGCGCGCCGCGGGCATTCGGGAGATCCGCGGGAGCGTCGTGGGCGACGGCTCGCGCTTCGCGGGCGATCTGCGCTCCGCTGCGTGGGAGCCCGAGGACGTCAACGAGTGGTTTGCGGCACCCTCCGGCGCGCTCTCCTACAACGAGAACGTCGTCAGCGTGCGTGTCTCCCCCGGCGAGCCGGGCGAGGCACCGATCATCGGCTCGATCCCGGACCACAGCGGTCTGCCCGTCCGGAACGAGGGCGTCACCGTCACCGGTGCCGCACGACCGCCGCTCGCCCTGCTGCGGGAGGATCCGGACGACCCGGTCCTGGTGTACGGCGAGATCCGGGCCGGCGGCGCGGACGTCTGGCGTCAGATGACCATCACCGATCCGGCTCTCTTCGCCGCGCACGGACTCACCCACGTGCTTCGCGAGGAGGGGATCGCCGTCGACGGAGCGCCGACCTCGCTCGTCGAGCAGGCCCGGACACGCGTCGGCAGCCCTCGCATCACCGTACCCGGCACGGACGCTCCCGCCGTACTGGCGATCCACCGGTCGCCTCCGCTGTCCACCTACCTGCGGGCGGTGAACCAGCGGAGCCACAACCTCTACGCGGATCTGATCCTCAAGACGCTCGGATGGGAGATGGCGGGAGAAGGGTCGTTCGAAGCCGGAGCACGGGTGGTGCACGACTGGCTCGTGGACATCGGGATCCCGACGACGGGTCTTCGAATCCTCGATGGATCGGGGCTCGCCCCGGAGAACCGGGTGTCGGCCGCGACGCTCGTGGCCGTGATCGAGGCCACCAGCGAGTCGGACGCCTGGGACGCCTTCTGGGAAAGTCTTCCCGAGGCGGGGGATCGCACCCTCAACCGCCGGATGCGCAGCACCCCGGCCGCGGGCAACCTGCGCGCGAAGACCGGCACCATCCGGCGGGTCTCCTCGCTGAGCGGAATGGTGCGAAGCGCCGACGGCGAGCGTCTGGCCTTCGCGATCATCGGCAACCAGCTGCCCTCCCAGTTCGGCGCCAAGCGCCTGGAGGATCGGGTGGGCGAGGCGCTGGCCCGCTATTCGCGCTGAACTCCGCCGTCTTCCGTGCAAGGGATCGCGACGGATCGCATCATCACCGGTGCGAGCCGGCGATCACGGTCAGCGGGCGGCGCGACCTCGGGCCGACCGGAGGCGCCGCCGGAGTTCGACCAGCGACATCGTGTCGAGCGTCCGCGCCGCGGTCCGTTCGCTGTTCCAGCGGATGTCCTCGAGCGACACGACCTCGGCCCCGTCGATCTCGGTCATCACCAGGTGATACCGACCCTTGTAGTTCGGCCCGCCGCGCTCGGCCACTTCGGCCCGCCAGCGGACACCGTCTCGATCTTCGAACTCGCGCATGATTCCGTGATGTGAAGGCAGCTGTTCCAGGCCGGATGCCCGGAACGATCAGCCGGTCTTTTCCGTGGAGTCGGCGAGGCGCGCCCGCAATTCGTCGTCGGAGCACGACTCCATCCAGGCAGTCGCCTCCTCGAACCCGTTCGCGGGAATGGCCGCCTGCCTCGCGGGGCCATCTCCCGACCGTGGAACGAAGAGCACCATGACGGCGCCCCAGGACTCGCGGCCGACGACCGCATCCCAGACACCTCCCTTCTCGTCCTCGAATCTACGCACGCAGCCTCTCCATGTGGACCCGGACTCCCGGCTCCGGTATCCGGGACCCGGCATATGGACGTCGCACCGGGACTCGGAGGGTAGGTCGACGCGCACCGAGTCTCAAGCGCCGCCCCGCCCCGAACTCCGATCGGCGGCCCGGGTGGTCTGTCGCCGGCCGTCGATCCGGGTAGCTTCGAGAGTCCGCCCACCCTCCCATCCCGATCCGGAAGCGCCCATCGACGCACATGAACGCCGTGTCCGACTCGGCCTGGTCGCCCTGTCGTTCATCTGGGGGCTGAACTTCCCCCTGGTGAAGCTGGTCCTGGACGGCGTGCCTCCGCTCGGCTTCAACGCGCTCCGCTTCCCGGTCGCCGCGCTGGTGATCCTGCTCTTCCTCCTGCCGGGTCGCTCCCTGGGGAAGCCCCTGCAGCTCCCGGATCGCGACGACATCCTCCCGATCATCGGACTCGGGCTGCTGGGGAACGTCGGCTACCAGATCCTGTTCATCTGGGGACTCGACCTCACCCGGGCGGGAAACGCGAGTCTCTTTCTCGGCACCATCCCCGTCTGGACCGCCCTGCTCGCGGTCGCGGTGGGCCAGGAGTCGGTATCGCTGCGGCAGTGGATCGGAATTCTCGGTGCGCTGGGTGGAGCGGCGCTGCTGGTGGTCGGCGGTCAGGGGATCGCTCTGGAGGGAGCCACGCTCGGCGGAGACCTCGTCATGATCGCCGCCGCCGTGTCGTGGGCGGGCTTCACCGTCGGATCGCGGCGCTATATCGCGAAGTACGGTGCGATCCTCTACGCGGCCTGGTCCCTCTGGATCGGCACCCCGATCCTGATCGTCCTCGGCCTACCCGACCTGCGAGCGATGGACCTTTCGGCGCTGGGACTCGTGGAGTGGGCCGTCGTGGTCTACGCCGGCGCCTTCTCGATCTCGGTCGCGTTCGTGTTGTGGAACGTGGGCGTGCGCCGTCTCGGCAACGCCCAGACCGCCATCTACCAGAATGCCGTCCCGGTAGTCGCGCTCGCACTGTCGTGGCCCCTCATCGGAGAGGTGCCGGCGACGCTTCAGCTGGTCGGAGCGGCGATCATCCTGGCGAGCGTGCGGATCACGCGGAAGCGGATCCCGGTCCGAGACGGTCGCGGTGCTGTACCTCGGGGAAGTGATACACGATCACACCCTCGTCCGTGATCTCGGATCGCACGCGGAATCCGTCGTCGAGCGAATCCATGACCTTCTCCGCCGCCTGGAGCGACAGATCGAGCGACGCCGCGACCTCGGTCACGGTCAGCAGGCCCTTCCGATCGGTGGCGAGCTGGAGAACCTCACGCTGGAGCCGGGTCTGGATCGACTGTCGTCGGTTCTGGAGCGCGTTCCAGCCCCAGAAGAAGGTGCCCGTACCGGCCGCCCCGAACACGCTGCCCACCGCGATCGCGGCGGCTTCCGCCTCGATGAAGCCGATCATGATCAGGAAGGAGGCGAAGAGCACGATCGCGGTACCGAGCACCCGGCGCTTCATGCCGCTGCTCGGCAGCGACTGCTCCCGCTGCGCACCCCGCTGCAGGGGGTACGCGGAGTTCGCCCGACCGTCGGTTCGAGCCTTCTCCCAGTTCTCTCCGCAGTTCGGGCAGATGTAGTGGTTCCGACGCGCGAGCCAGTAGGCCAGCCCGCCGAGCCCGTACGTGAAGATCGAGACACCGACCAGCAGCCCGACGTGACCCGGGCGGGAAAAGTAGGAGATCCCCTGTCCCCCGTATCCGCACCGGGCGCAGCGCATCAGGCGCGTCGGGGGCGGCCCCCCGGAGCCCCAGTCGCGTCCGGTGCGCATGGGCGCACGGGGCGCCACGGACCCGCATGTCGGACAGCGGTCCTCGTCGTCGCGGAGCTGTTCCCCGCAGGTGGTGCAGCGCATTCGCTCTCGAACTCGAATTCGGGGTGGGGCGTCTATGTCCTGAAGATACGTGATCGGGCCGCGAGAAGATTCAGCGGCGTCGGGTCATCTCGATCAGATCGAGTACCGGTCCCCCGGTCACCGCCGACGCACCGGCGCGGACCCGGGCCCG
>DATFJS010000450.1:0-3739 GCA_035269045.1 Longimicrobiales bacterium
GGGCGGCGGAGGCGCGTACTACATCGAGCGCGCGGACCAGGCGGGTGGCGTGTTCGAGGAGGAGCTGGAGGGGCTGCTCTCGATCTCGGCCCAGAACGTCCGGGTGCGCGTGCGGCCCGGCGCGGACGCCGAGTCGCTCAAGGTGCTCCACGACTACCCGAGCCATGTCGAGGGCCACGCAGAGGGCGAGACGCTCACCCTCGAGGTCGGTGACCTCTACGCCCGGGAGCCGCGCCGCGTGCTGCTCGAGATCCTGCTCACCTCGGACATGGAGGCGCGCTCAGAGGCCGACGTCGCGGAGATCGAGGTCGAGGCGCACGTGCTGACGGCCGAGGGCGGGCTCGAGCGTCGCACCGTGGCGCTCCCGATCTCGCTCACCCCCGAGGCAGGCGGCCGGGTGGACCAAGAGGTCCGCAGCGAGGTCGTGTTGCTCGAGGCGGCCAAGGCCCGGGAGGAGGCGCTCGAGGCGCAGAAGCGGGGCGACTGGCGGGCGGGCATGGCGACCCTGAACGAGGCCTCGGCCATGCTCCGCGAGCGGTCGGAATACGACCCGCGTGTGGCGGAAGAACTGGACGATCTCGAGCAGTCCGCGGCGCAGTTCGCGGCGGAGGAGCTGAGTTCGGCCGACATCAAGTACATGAAGCAGAGGAGCTACAGCAGCCGGTCGAGCCGGCGGGAGCAGCTGGAGCGGTATCGAAGGACGAAAGATGGGGAGGAGTGAGTAGGGTCACCTCTCGAGACGTTAGTCGGGTGGTCCGACGGCCCGGCCTATCCCCGTGGCCACCGGTCCGGACTCCGGCGTTCGTGCTGTACCGCGAGGACGACCGTTTCGGACTCGTCCATGACGTAGAAGACGGCGAAGGGAAAACGCCGAAGCACCATGCGGCGGACGTCGTTGAACACGACGGGGAACGCTTCGGGTGAGTCCCGAATCGTCGACATGGCCTCGTCGAAGACAGTGATGAACTGACGCCCGAGTCCGTCGGCCTTCTCCGCGTACCACGCGGCGGCTTCGAACAAATCGACCCGGGCCGCCGGCTCGAGTCGGACGCGTTGTGCCACGAACTACTTGAGTCCGAGTTCGTCGCGGACCTCGGGCCAGGGGATTGCCGCGTCCGGGTCGCGTCGATGCCTGGCCAGGCGTTCGGACACGAGCTGGCGCTGCTCGTTCGTGATGGGAAGCTCCGAGGCCGTGGGCTGGAGCGTGTCCCAGATGTCCTGGACGAGGCGAACGCGCTCGGAGACGCTGAGGCGCCGGATCGTTTCAATATCGAGCTTGACCATGCTCTGAATCTGAGGCGATGCCGGTTCCGAGGCCATGGCTGGATCCGCCGCGGTGGCACGCGCGGGTCGAAGAGGGCGAGGAGGGTCTGTCAGATACCCAGGTCCTCGAACAGGCCCTCGGCGGAGTCGAACTGCTCGACGTCGATGCCGTCTTCGCTCTGCTGCAACACACGCCGGGTCTCGCCCTCGGCGTACTCCTGCCTCGCTCGCTCGGCCAGCTTGCCGAGCGCGTCCTGACTCTTCGCGAAGGCCGCCTCCCACCGATGTCTGGCCGGGACCGATCTGTCACGGACGTCCCGGGCGTACCTGCTGCTTCCGCGGGGCGGCTTGCTTGTCCGGACGCTCGGCAGGCATGCTGCCCCATGCCCCACCCCTTCGTCACCATCCGGACCCCCGCCTACGCCATGACCGCGCACGTCGAGGTGCTCGCCGATCGCGCCCGTCGGCTCGGTGGCAGTGCTGCCCCGCGACGTCCCGAAGGACCATGCCCCGGTTCGTGAGGACGCAGCCATGACCCGGCGGATGCGACGGCTCGGACGGGTCGTCGGCCTGCTGGCGGCGATCGCTGCCGTGGTCGCCGGGGGGCTCTGGTTGCGCGGTGAAGTCGGCTGGCGGCCGCTCCCGGCGGAGGCGCCGCTGACGTCGACCGCGCTCGACCCCGCCTTCGAGGACGCCGCGCGCGAGGCGATCGCCGACCTGGAGACCATGCGCGCCGAGGAAGGCGTCCCGGGCGTGACGGCAGCCGTGGCGGTCGACGGTGCCCTCGTCTGGATGGGGGCCGCCGGCTGGTCCGATCTGGAGGCCGGCACCCCGATGACGCCGGACGCGGTGATGCGGATCGGCTCCACCTCGAAGGCGATGACCGCAACCATGCTGGCGCGCCTCCACGATCGGGGCGTTCTCTCCATGTCCGACACGGTCGGCGAACACGTCGCGGAGCCGCTCAATCCGGCGTGGGCGAACCGTCGGCTGCGCCAGCTGATGTCCCATACGGCGGGGCTGCCCGGCTACCGGCAGAACACCGACTGGTTCGGGGTGATCGGCACGATCCGCATGCAGAAATCCTACGAGAGTGTCGAGGACGGCCTGCGGCTCGTCGACGGGTCGCGTCTGCTGTTCGAGCCGGGGGCCGACTATCACTATTCCAGCTTCGATGTGAACCTCGCCGCCCTGGTCGCGGAGCACGCGTCGGGGCGGGACTACGAGGGGCTCATCGAAGACGAGATTCGCACCCCCCTCGGCCTCGACACCCCCCGTCTCGGCGACCGGGGCACACCGCCGGACGAGGAAGCGCACTACTACCGCATCCGCGGCGGCGATCGGATCAAGAGCTGGGGGCATGCCGACGTCAGCCAGCGCTGGCCGGGCGGCGGGCTCATCGCACGCTCGCGCGACCTCGTGCTCGTTGCCTCGGCCTGGCTTTACCCGGAGTTCATCACCCCGGAGACGCAGGCGATGTTCTGGACGCCCGTGCAGCTCGAGAGCGGGACGGTCAATGAAGAGAACTACGCGCTGGGCTGGCGCGTGGACCGTGTGTCGACCCGCTTCGGCGAGGACCGCGCACCCGTACGGATCGTCCACCACGGCGGAGTCAGCCGGGGTGCCATGAGCTGGCTCGCGCTCTACCCCGACCTGGGGATCGCCGTCGCCGTGAACATCAACACGAACACGCCCGAGTTCGCCGACTTCGCGCGGGTTGAAGCCGACATTCTGCGGACCTTCGCGGACGCCACCGGGCGCGTACCGTCGCTCGTGGAGGCGGGCGCGCGCTGACCCGGACCGGGTTCGGCCGGGCCAGCTCCGTATTCCCGGCGCGGCTGATCGGATAAAGGTATCAGCCCGCTGGTGTTGTCCTCACAAAGGTTGCAGGCGCGAGGTGAAAGCGCGCGCCCCGGTGTTCCTTATGCCAGGCCCCTCTGAAATAAGGCTGGCACGTGAAGCTTTTGTTACACGGATTCTCACAAAAGCTTCTCACGCCGAAAACGAACGTGGAAATCCGATAAGAACGAGCGGGGACCGTGAGGCGCGATCCGACCGGCGGATCGACGTTGCGGAGATCGCGAACTACGTCTCCGCCCTGCGCTACGGCATGGATCGTGTCGAAGCCCTGCCGCTCTCGCTGCGGCTGATCCGGGACATCCACGAAGTACTGATGACCGGCGTTCGGGGCGGAGAGCCGTCCAGGACGCCGGGTGAGTTCCGTGCGTCGCAGAACTGGATCGGGGGCCTCACGCCGGCCACCGCCCGCTTCGTGCCTCCGCCGGTGGACGAGATGCATCGGTGCCTCGACGAGCTGGAGCGGTTCCTGCACGGGGAGTCCGAGCTCCCACTCCTCATCCGGGTCGGCATCGCCCATGCCTTCTTCGAGACCACCCGCGCAATTTCCGCCTCGTGCCCGGCCGTGTTACATCCATCGGGCCACGCCGCTGCTCGAACCTGGGGCATCGGGAGGGCC
>DATFJS010000451.1:0-4521 GCA_035269045.1 Longimicrobiales bacterium
CCATTCTCAAGGAGGGGGATCACGTCCGTGGCACGTCGACGGCGGCCGCCGTCTGGGCGACCGGAGCGATCGGGGCGTCGGTCGCATTCCAGCGTCTCGAGCTCGCCGTCGCCATCGCGCTGGTGACGTTCGGGACCTTCCTCATCCTCACGCCGCTGGGGAAGCGGATCGACACGAACAACGAGTCGGACGACACGGGTGGCGAATCCGGCTGATCCTCACTGCTCGCGCGCAGGCGCGCAGGCGCGGCCGATTGCAACCGCCGCGCCACCGACCCATGCGGCATGACGCTTGCAACCATATGTGCGGCGACGGCCTGACGGCCCCGCAGCGGCCCACGCAGGACGCGTCACTCGCTGGAGTGTTTCGCCCGACCTCGGAGCGAAGCCGTGAAACAATCGACGATTCTCGTTCTTGCCCTCGTCACCTGCGCCGCCCTCGCCGGACTCTGGACGGTCGGGGGGTCCGATGCGACTGCGAGGTCCCCCGGCGGCGCGCTCGCATCCGACGAGGGCGCCCGCGTGTCCGACGGCACACGCGTATCCGACGAGAACGTGCGGGCGGAGAACGTGCGGACGATCGCGCGCCGGATCGCCGAGCGTGATACCGATCTGCCGGGTCCGATACGGAACTGGTACGGCTCGCCGGATCGTCCGCTGCTCTGGGCCGACCCGCACTCCTACCATGCGGAGACCCTGCCGGCCGTCCTCGATCAGGCTCGCCTCGAAGGGCTGACCGGAGCCGAACTCGCAGCCGACGAGATTCGCCGGAACCTCGATCGCCTCGATGCCGGCCTGTACTCCGACTCCGTGCGGGCCGACGCGGAGGTCGCCGTCTCGACGGCGTTCCTCAGGATCGCCAAACTCTACCTGCAGGGGAGTGACCGGCGTGTCGAGATGGAGGTGGCCTGGCACATTCGTCCCGATTCGGCACCGGGGATCGACGTCCTTTCGGTCGTGTCCCGCGACGGGCCCGCGACGGCCGTGGACTCGGTGCGCCCCGTCCTCCCGCTGTACGATCGGACCGTGGCGACCCTCCGCGACCTTCACGAACGCAGGGACGAGGGTGCAGGATGGTCCGAGATCGCGGAGACCGATGTCGCCGAGCCGGGCGACTCGATGGCGATCGTCCGGAAGGCCCGCGCGCGCCTCGTCTCCGGAATCGACCGCCGGGAAGCCGAGATGGCGCAGCGGGGGACGGATCGCCCGAGCCGCTTCGACCCCGACCTGGCGCGTGCGATCGCCCACTTCCAGGGCCGGCACGGCATCGAGATCGACTCCGTGATCGGCCCCGAGACCCTCGCCGCCATGAACGTCCCGCTCGAGGAACGGATCGACGACCTGCGCGTCAATCTGGACCGGATCCGCTGGCTGCCGCGGGACATGGGGGAGAGAGCCATTCTCGTGAACGTCGCCGGGTTCGAACTCCGGGTGCTCGAGGACAACCGGCCCGTGATGGACATGGGCGTCGTCGTCGGCCGGCCGTCGTGGAGAACCGCGGTCTTCGACGACACGCTCGAGCACCTGGTCGTGAATCCCTACTGGCACGTCCCGGAGTCGATCGAGGCCGAGGAAACGCTCCCGAAGGTCAGGAACGATCCCGACTATCTCACGGCCAACGACATCAGCGTCGTCCCCGAGGACGCCAATTTCGGCGAGCCCATCGACCCCTCGTCCATCGACTGGTCCTCGGTATCCGCGGCGAGCATGCCGTACGACTTCCGGCAGGAGCCCGGACCGGAGAACGCCCTCGGGCAGATCAAGTTCATGTTCCCGAATCGGCACAGCATCTATCTGCACGACACGCCGGCGGACGAACTCTTCCGGGAGAACTTCCGGGCCTTCAGTCACGGGTGCATCCGCGTCGAACGACCCTGGGAGCTGGCCCGCTACATACTGGACACGAGTTCCCACGACCGTGACGGGGATCTCGCCGCCGTCCGCGACTCGACGGAGCGAACGCGGATCGACCTCGACCATTCCCTCCCGGTCTACATCGCGTACCTGACGAGCTGGGTGGACGAGGACGGCACGGTGTCCTTCCACCGGGATCTGTACGACCGCGACCCCGACGCCCGCGGCGCCACGGAGGTGAGCCCATGACGGCCCTTCGCGGCACGATCGCGTCCGTCGCGCTCATCGGAGCCGTCGTGGCGGTGGCGTGGGCAGGTTCGAACCTCGGCAATGCCGGGGGCGACTCGACCAATGCCGATAACGATTCGACCGACGCCGCCGCGTTCGGCGTGCCCCCCGGCGAGTCGCTCACCGCGACGAGCACGTCGGTCTCGACCCCCGCCGCGGCCCGACCACGCACACCCGACCCGGAACCGGTCGGTGACGTCCGAAACGACGGCGCGGGTGCAGAGATGGTGATCCACGTGGAGGGCCATCGGGACGTCGAGGAGGATCGCAGAATCTTCCTCCCCCTCGAATCGGTCTTCGTTCTGCCCGACGACTCCGTCACCGTCACGGTCGAGGGCGTGGCGTCGGACGCGGTGGACCTGGACGCCGACGGCACGGTGGACGACCGAAGGACGGGGCGCTGGATCTGGCACCCCTCCTTCTCCGCCGGCTACGCCGATCTGTCGCTCACGCACGGCCCGAACGACCGCGAGTACATCATTCGGGCATGGCGGCTCGAGCCGCGAGCGACGATCCGCGACGGCAGGATCGCAGGTTACCGCGTCGGTCGATACCCCACCTCACCGCTCGGCGGAAATCCCATCTACCTTCCGCCACCCGGACTCGTGAGGGTGACCGACCAGAACCGCGACGTGCGCGTCTCTCCGCGATTCCGGATCGGACAGTTCACGTCCAAGCAGTCGTCGTCCTTTCCGACGTACCTGATTCTGCGATCGCAGCTGCTGCTCAAGCTCGAAGTCCTGCTGGACGAGATGATCGAACGGGGATATCCCGCCAGTTCGTTCCACGTGATGAGCGGCTATCGCACGCCGTACTACAACGTGGGCGTGCTCGGGAACGCCCGGTACAGTCGGCACCAGTGGGGAGGAGCCGCCGACGTCTTCGTCGACGAGGCTCCGAAGAACGGGTACATGGACGACCTGAACGGCGACGGAGACATCGGGCTGGAGGACATCCGTCTGATCACCGAGGTGGTGGACAGCCTCGAGAGGGAGTTGGAGACGTATCCGATCGGGGGTGCCGGGGTCTATCGCGCGAACACGGTCCGGGGGCCGTTCGTGCATCTGGATGTCCGAGGCACACGGGCTCGGTGGTGAGCACGCGGGTGAACGGGGCACGTCGGGTGGCCTGCTCTCAGAGCGCCTCCCCCGGACCGCTCAGGACGGTTCGACCAGCAGGCGGGCCTCCCCGGTGACCACCGTCCGGATCCGGAGCGCGTCGGAGCCGGCCGTGACCGATTCGATCTCCACCGCCGTCGCGATCCCCTCGAGGCGCACCTCCGGGGAGATCCGGGCGTTGAATCCCTGGTGCACCTTCTCGAGCGCCCAGGCGCGCGCGTCGGTAGCCCGGAAGTGCGCGGCCGATCGGATCTCCGAGATGAGTCCGGTGCGCGCGACCCAGGCGGCGCTCGCGACGAGTCGATCCCGCGTCCGGACGTCGAAATCCAGGTCGTCGACGTGGATCTCGTCCGCCTTCCTGTCGTAGGTAGGTGTCGCCACCAGGAAAACGGTGCCGCGTACATCGCCGTCCAGGTCGGCACGAACCGACACCCTCCCGTCTCCCACTCCCGACACCTGCAGCCGTTCGACGGTGAGTGTGCGTCCCCGCGCCTCGAAGGATCGCCCGGCGACCGCGTCGTTCAGCCGGCGCGTGATCTCGGCGTATCCGGCGACGGCCTCGGCCACGATCCGGACCCCCTCGCCGGGCACGTCCGCCGAGTCGACCGGCGGGAGGGGCGAGACGTCCACGTCGGGCCGTTCCCCGATCACGATGCGGGGACGTGCGTGCAGGGTGAGCGTCGTCAGCACTTCGCCGGACTGTCCCACGATCCCGGTCCGGTCCACGGAATCGGGCGCCAGGACGAGCCAGACCCGCTCGGTCAGCTCCACCGGTTCCGCGATCGTCTCCCACCAGCCCTCGAAATCCGACCGGACGTCGATCTCCGACACCAGCTCGTTGATCTCGTGGGACAGCGCGGAGAATGCCGAGCGTGCCCCCTCGATGACCTGGCCGGTCGCGTCGATGTCGAAGACCGTCACCTCGCACCGGTCACGCTCGGTGTCCGTCGCGGGTCGGATCGTCATCGCGGCCACGTCGGTCCGGAGTGTCCAGTCGCGGTCCAGCGTAATCGGCGACGCCAGCCGGACGCGAAGTCGCGGTGGCGGCCCGTCGTCGGTGCCGCACGACGCACTGACCTCCGGGAGCACCGGCGGGTCGTACCATGCACGGACCCCGTAGGAGAGGGTGGCGGCGACGTGGGCCCGCCCGTCGTCGAAGCGGGTCTCGATCGGCCCGCGCGAGATCTCCCACGCCAGGCTCAGCCGGTCGTTGCCCGGAATCTGCATCCGACGGTCCAGCGATCCGATCGAGGAGGGGAGCC
>DATFJS010000452.1:0-12539 GCA_035269045.1 Longimicrobiales bacterium
TTCGACTTTTCCGTCGAATCGACCGAATAGAGGACAGATGATGGGATCAGCAGCGATGGGAGGCCGCGCGTGACGCGGGCCGTGCGTGGGGTCTTCGGTGGCGTCGCCATCGTCGGACTCGTGGCGCTGGTCGCGGCGTGCGAGGAGCAGTCGCCCACGTCGAGTGATCCCGACGGCGTCCCGGTCGAGGTGCAGACGGTGGAGCTCGAGATTCCGTGGTCGGAGTTCGGCCAGCGGATCGAGTCCTTCGGTGGCTTCGGCTCCGCCTCCCGGATCGGCGAGGTGGTGGTCGCGAAGGATCTGGGCGGGATTCTCGATTCCCGGGCGCTGATCCGCTTCGATACCTTCCCCGCCGGCGTGGCGGTTCGGAATGCCGAGGGGCTCCTCGTGACCGACACCGTCATCACCATTCGGTCCGGTCGCCTGATCGCCCTCGCCGACACCTCGGCCGCGGACAGCCTGACGACCTGGACGTTCGCGGCGGGCGTGCTGGACCAGCCGTGGGACGTGGTGAGCGCGGACTGGGAGAGTGCGATCGACTCGGTCGGACAGCGGGTCGCGTGGGACGAGCCCGGGGCCGGACCGGTCCGGTCGCTCGGACAGGTGACCGCCGACGTGGGCGCATCGGGCGACTCGATCGTGTTCGACCTCGACGACGTGACCCTCGCGGAGTGGGCCGATTCGGTCGGCAGCGAGCGGACGGCCCGGATCGACCTCGTGTCCTCCGACGAGCGCGTCGACATCCGCAGCCTGACGCTGCGTCTCGAGATCGGGTCCAGCGTGGCACCGGACACGACGGTCTTCCGGGACGTTTCGGCGGTGGCCCGGACGTTCATCTACACGCCCGAGCCCGAGGCCCCGGAGGGGGTCGTCCGGGTGGGCGGATCGCCTTCGTGGCGCACGGTCCTCGGGCTGGACGTTCCCGAGGTGCTGAACGGACCCGCGGCGTTGTGCGAACTGGCGGGATGTCCCGTCGAACTCACGTCCGAGTCGCTGAGTCGTGCATCCCTCGTCCTGCGAAGCCGCGCGACGCTGCCCGCCGCGTTCCAGCCCGTGGACAGCGTACTACTCGACGTGCGTCCGGTACTCGCACCCGGTGCCCTGCCCCGGTCGCCGCTCGGAAGCTCGCTCGTCGGGGAGGCGGCGCTCGGGGCCGATGCCTTCGGCAGCGCCGCGGGGCAACCGTTCGAGATCCCGATCACGACGTTCGTCCGGCGGATTCTCGATGCCGAGGAGGGAGGTACACCCCCTCCCACGAACCTCGCCCTCCTGTCGCTCGTCGAGCCGCTCGATATCTCGTTCGCGGAGTTCGACGGGCCCGGCGACCCGGGAGCGCCGGTTCTGCGCCTGCTCGTGACGGTGACCGACGCGGTGAGGTACCGATGATGATCGATGCGCCCCGTATTCGCGGATTCCTGCTCGCAGGTGCGTTCCTGTTCCTGGGGACGCCGCTCCACGCGCAGTCGCTTCTCAGCGTGGACGGTTTCGGTTTCCCGCAGGCGGGGCTGACCGGTCGGGCACGTGCGCTCGGCGGGATCGGTCTCGGACTCGGTGGTGCCCGACTCTCGGCGGTGGATCCGGCGGGCGCCGCGGACATGATCGCCTCCAGCATCGCCTTCACGGGGAGCACCTCGTGGGTGGACGTCACCCAGGGGGACGTCTCGTCGGACTTCTCGACCACCCGGTTCCCGATGATCGCGCTGTCCTACCCCGCCGGCTCGTACGGCGTGGTGTCGGTCGGGTTCTCGACGGTCCTGGATCAGACCTGGCAGGACGAACGCGCCTCGACCGTGGACATCGGGGGGGGCGGGCAGGCCTTCGTCCGTGACGTCTTCGAGTCCACGGGGGGCGTGTCCGCGCTCGAGGTGGGATGGGCCCGTCGATTCGGCCGCGTGGCCGTCGGTGCCCGCGGCGGGCGCTACACGGGCAGTCTCCGCCGCTCGCTCACCCGCGTCTTCGATTCGGTGACCGTCGGGTCCGGCGTGCCGCCCTTCCAGACGGGAGGACGCTGGGACTACTCGGGGTTCACCGGGATCGTCGGGGCGTCGGCTTCGATCGGCACTCAAACGTTCGTTTCGGGCTCCATCCGTCTGGGTGGCGACCTCGACGCGACCGCGACGGAGACCACCGACTCGCCCGACGAATCGGTGTCGATGCCGGCCGACATGAGAGTCGGTGCGTCGTTCCTGCTCGCCCCGGATCTCGTCGCGAACGCCGGGTTCCAGTTCGCCGACTGGTCGGAGACCGACGCCACCGGACAGACGTCGTGGCGCGTCGGCGGCGGCGTCGAGTGGACGGGGTCGAGAATTCTCGGGAAGGATGGAGCCTGGAGGCTGGGAGCACAGCGGGCACAGCTCCCCTTCGCCCCCGGCGACGCCGGGGATGCCACGGAGACGCTCTTCTCGGCGGGCCTCGCGCTCGAGCTCGTGCAGAGCGACACCGGGCCGCTCGGCTGGTTCGACCTCACCGTCGAATTCGGCGGCCGATCGTTCGGCGACGTGCAGGAAGACGTTCTCCGCTCCACGCTGTCGGTGAGCCTCGCGGGTTTCTGATTCCGTGCGGGTCTTCTATCGCACCTTCGGGTGCAAGGCCAATCAGTACGACACGGAGCGGATGCGTCAGGAGCTCGACGCCCGCGGAACGTCCGCCGCCGAGCGGATCGAGGACGCGGAGATCTGCGTCCTGAACACCTGTACGGTCACGAATTCCGCCGACGCCGAGGCGCGACGGGCGATTCGCCGGATCCGCCGTCGGAATCCCGATGCCCGGATCGTCGTGGCGGGCTGTTCGGCCGCCCTCCATGCCGAGGACTACGCCGGCATGGAGGGCGTCGACGCCGTGATCCCGGGACACGACCCCGTCCGCGTCGCGCAGGCGGGAGCACCCACCGCGTCCAGGCCGGGCGCCGGTACCGGCTCCGTGCTCGTCCAGCTCGACGACCGTCGGGCCCTCGACCGCCTCGACGTCGAGCCGGTGGGAGGCGAACTCCTTCGTCGTCGGACCGCGGGCACCCGGGGATGGCTGAAGATCCAGGACGGGTGTGACCGGAAGTGCGCCTTCTGCGCCACACGGCTGGCGCGGGGAAGAAGTCGCAGCCGGTCCCCGGAGGAGGTCGTGGCCGAAGCCCGCCTTCTCGCGCGCCATCACCCCGAGATCGTCCTCACCGGAATCCACATCGGACACTACGGTCTGGACCTGACCGAGTCCGTGACGCTGGGACAGCTCGTCCATCACCTGCTGGACGCGGTGCCCGGCGTCCGGTTCCGTCTCGGGAGCATCGAGGCCACTGAGATCTGCGACGACATCGTGGATCGGCTCGTGGACTCCGGTGGCCGTCTCGCGCCCCACCTGCACATGCCGCTCCAGAGTGGCGCGGACCCGGTACTCCGACGCATGCGGCGGTGGCATACGCGGGAGCAGTATCGGGCCCGGGTGCTCGAGATCGCGGAGCGCGTCCCGGTGCTCGGCCTCGGGGCCGACGTGATCACCGGCTTCCCGGGGGAGACCGAGGAGGATCACGCGGCCACGGCGGTGCTGATCGACGAGTTGCCGTTCACGTATCTCCACGTGTTTCCGTTCTCGCCCCGCGACGACACCGTCGCGGCCCGTCTCGTCCAGGAGATGCCGGTGCCGGAACGTGTGGCCGGGGAGCGGAGTCGGGACCTGAGAGAGCGGGTTCAGCGGAAGGGCGGACGCCATGCGGAGGCGCGCGCGGGGACCCTCGCGCGGGTCGTGCTCGAGGGCCGGGATTCCGCGCTCACGGGGGACTATCTGAGAGTCTGCGTCGCCGCCGATTCGTCCGGCCGCGTCGGGGATCTGGCCCGGGGAGTCCTACAGATGGGGCCCGACGGCCTCTATATTGAGTCCCTCGAGACGGTCGCGTGGCGCGAAGGCGCCTGACGATCGGCCCGCGCAACCCAACCGCACCAGACCGAACGATGGCCACTCCCCGACGCGCCTACGTCGAGACGTACGGCTGCCAGATGAACATCAGCGACGGCGAGCTGATGCAGGGGATCCTCGAATCGGGCGGGTACGAGATCGCCGACAGCCCCGAGGAGGCCGACGTCATCCTCGTGAACACCTGCGCCATCCGGGATCACGCGGAGCGCCGCGTGCTCGGACGGGTCGCTCAGCTCAAGGGTCTGAAGGACGATCACCCGGGCCTCATCCTCGGCGTCACCGGGTGCATGGCGCAGCGCATGGGCGACGACCTCGCGGCCAGGGCGCCGTACGTCGACCTGGTGATGGGTCCGGACGGCTACCGGAGTCTTCCCGACGTGCTCGGGCGACTCGCCGGGGCGGACGGAACGAAGCGCCGCCAGGGCATCGAGGTCGGCGCCGCGACTCCCGCTCCGTCGTCGGACAAGCGACGCACCCAGCTGACCGTGCTCGATCTCGACATGGGCGAGAACTACGAGGGGCTCGAGCAGCGTCGCTCGAGTGACGTGTCCGCGTGGGTGCCGATCCAGCGCGGCTGCAATCACCGGTGCACCTACTGCATCGTCCCGTATGTCCGGGGCGACGAGAAGAACCGGAAGCCGACCGAGATCCTGTCGGAGATCGCCACCATCGCCGGGCGCGGCATCACCGAGGTGACGCTTCTCGGGCAGACCGTGAACTCCTACCGGTACGACGACTGGAGCTTCGCGGAGCTGCTTCGTGCCACGGCCCGGGTGCCCGGAATCCGACGCGTTCGCTACACGTCGCCCCACCCGAACGACATGACGGACGAGCTCATCGAGGTGATGGCGACGGAGCCGGAGGTGTGTGAGCACCTGCACCTGCCCGTCCAGGCGGGCAACGACCGCACGCTCAAGCGGATGCTCCGGCGCTACACGGTCGACTCGTTTCTCGACGTCGTGGACCGTGTGCGCGCCGCCATCCCCGACATCGCGCTCACGACGGACGTCATCGTCGCCTTCCCGGGGGAGACGGACGAAGAGTTCGAGGACACGCTCGCACTGATGCGGGAGGTTCGGTTCGACGACGCCTTCACGTACCGCTACTCGCCGCGGGATGGCACGCCCGCGACGCGCATGCCGGAGGAGTGGTTCATTCCGGACGACGAGGCGCAGGCGCGTCTGGAGCGTCTGATCGAGGTGTCGCGTGCGATCCAGGGTGAGATCAACGCGGCCGAGGTCGGTCGGGACGAGCGGCTCCTGATCGAGAAGCTCGGCCGGGACGACGGGTACGTGCTGGGTCGAACCCGTGGGGCGAAGGCCGTAGTCGTGCCCGGGAGCGAGGCGGAGATCGGCAGCTACCTCGACGTGCGGCTGACTCGCACGACGGGCGCGACCTTCGTGGGCGAACGGATCGCGACGGATCGTGGACACCCGGCCGCCGTCGGCGCCGAGTCGGCTCCCCGGACCTCGGTGTCGGCATGACGCCGCGATCCGCATGAGTCGCTGGACCGCGGCGTTCGGCATGGGGGTCATCCTCGTCCTCTCCATGACCTTCGCCGCCCTCAATGGCGGACAGCGGGTCACGATCCGCCTCGGGGTCGCGACCTTCTATCAGGTGCCGCTCACTACGGTGGTTCTCGGGGCCCTGATCGTCGGCATGGTGGCGATGCTCGTCGCGGGCATCACCTCCGATCTCCGCGTCCGCAGGATACTGAGGAACCGACTCGCGGAGGAGCGGGACGAGGAGCAGGCACGGATGTTCGTCGACCGGAACCAGATCACGATGTTCCCCGAGGAGGATCCCGACTGATCGAGCCCCCGGGGGCGGGCTGACCCGCCTCCCTCCCGCCAGCCGGGTCATGATCGCCTTCGCGATCTCCACGACCCTCACGGGGACGCTCCCTCCCGCGGCCCCGCCCCTCATCACGATCCTCGTCGGACTCATCCGGCGATTCCCTCGCCCGGACCTCCTCGTTATGGCGGCCGCGTCCATGCTCGGCGTCGCCTGGGCGCTCGCGGCGGATTCGAAGCCCGATGCGCGGATGCCCGAGCCCGGCACGCCGGTCGTCCTCGAAGGGTGGCTGGAAGTCGAGCTGGACGGCGGCGATCTGCTCCACACGGGGGGACGTGTGGTGCCGCTGGAGCACGCGCGGGAGACGGGTGCGCGTCGGGGCGGGTCGAGCGCCGGAGGTCGAGCCGTCCGGGTCCGCGGCACCGTCGCCGAGCCCTGGCACCCGGCCGCGCGGCCCTCCGTTCGGGTCGATTCGATCGAGCCGTGGCGGTCGGGGAGCGTCGAGGCCCCGGGGCAGCCGCCACTCGACCGTGTCTGGCAGCGATTCCGGCTCTCGGCCCGGGACAGGATTCGCGATCACGTCCAGTCGCTCTATCCGGACCGCGCGGGGCTGGTAGCCGCCCTCGTCCTGGCCGATCGCAGTGCGCTTCCCCGGGACCTCCGGGAGCGATTCACCCGCGCCGGAACCGCGCATCTGCTCGCGATCTCGGGCTTCCATGTCGGCGTACTCGCGGGCTGGGTCTACCTCCTGCTCGGCGCGGTGCGGGTGTCGAGGGCGCGGAGGCCCATTGCGGCGTCCGCGGTGGTCTGGGTCTACGTCGGCGTCCTCGGCTTTCCCACCTCCGCCGTCCGGGCCGCGGTGCTGATCACCGCCGTGTCGATCGGTCGACTGCGCGGCCGTCCGCCGCATGCACTCGGCGCATGGGGGGCGGCGTTGGCGTTCGTGGCACTCGTCGATCCGGGCAGTCTTCGCGGCGCGGGCGCGCAGCTGAGCTTCGCCGGGAGCCTCGGCCTCATCCTGTGGGCCGGGCCGTGGGGGGAGTGGCTCGGTGGATCCCGCCCGGGCCCCGACGCGCCGCGACGAATCCGGTGGCGTCGGCGCGCCGGGCTGGCCGTGGCGGCATCCGCCGCCGCCCAGGTGGCGACTCTGGCGCTGGTCGCGTGGCACTTCCAGCGCATTCCGGTCGCCGGACTGCCCGCGTCCGTGCTGGCGACGCCCCCCATCGCCTTCGCGCTGCCCGGCATCGTGCTCTCCCTGATCGCCTCGGCCGTTCCCTTCGTCCCTCGCGTTGCCGCCGAGACGGTGGCGGCGGGGGTGGACGGGCTGCTCGTGATCACCAGCGCTGTGGTGGACACGCTGGGCCATGCCGGCGGAGTGGTCCATGTCGGGCCGGTTCTGCTGATCGGGCCGGCGGTCGGCGCGGTCCTCGGAGGCGTACTCGCCGGGTCGTCGATGTCGCGCTCTCGACGTGTGTCCGACACCTGGCGGACGAAAGCCCGCATCCGAAGAGGACGAACGACTCGGGGAGCGGTGGTCGGCGCATGGCTCGGGATCAGTGCGCTCCCCGCTCTGGACGGCGCGGTATCACGCCCCCTCGAGATCCACGTTCTGGACGTGGGGCAGGGGGATGCCATCGCGATCCGGTCGCCACGGGGTCGATGGACGCTCGTCGACGCCGGACCGGGCCGGGGCGAGAATCTTCTCCGGTCCCTGGCACGGCTCGGCGTGCGACGGATCGAGACCCTGGTCGTCACGCATCCCGACCTGGACCATGTCGGCGGGGCCGCGCCTCTCGTCCGCTCGATGGAGGTCCGGAGAATCGTCGGCTCCGGCCTGCTGCGGGGCACGGAGGCGCTCGAGGACCTCGCTGTCGCGGCCGCCGAGCGGGGCGTGGTCTGGCGGGTCGTGTCGCCCGGCGACCGCTGGGATCAGGACGGAGTGGCATTCGACGTACTGCATGCGGGTGACCCTCCGGCCGAGCCGAACGATCAGTCCGTCGTCCTCCGCCTGGACCACGGGGCCTTCGAGGCTCTGCTCACCGGCGACGTCTCGTCGTCGGTCGAGGATCGACTCGCGGCCCGGATGTCCGCTCCGGCCGACGACCGACTGGAAGTCCTGAAGGTCGCGCATCACGGCAGCAGAACCTCCTCCTCCGGCCGGACACTGGACGACCTGAATCCGGCCGCGGCGGTGATCTCGGTCGGCCGCCGCAACCGCTTCGGACATCCCGCGCCGTCGGTGCTCGGACGGTTCGGCGAGCGGTCGATCCCCGTCGGCCGTACCGACCGGGACGGCTCGATACGCATCAGGGCACGGGTCGACGGGTCCTTCGAGATCACCAGTGACTTCGGCGCGACCGCGACCTTCGCTCCCGACCCGGCGCGGCGATCCGCGGACGACGGACCGGCCCGCGATTGATGGGGCCGCGCCCACACCCTATGCTCCTAGGAGGCTGTTGAAGAACTGGGGTGCGGCCGCGCACGATGGGATTGCGGCATCAGGCAAGGAAGCGCGACGATTGCGATGCATGAGCATCGGGGAGGAGCGATGACGCCGTATGATGCCGCAATCCCATCGTGCCCAAAGGGTTGGGGCGGCACGACCCCGTCTTCTTCGTTGGCACGTCTCGACGTAGCGCACGGCTATGTCTTCGACGCGCCGCCTAGAATCCGGGGTCGTGGCGCGCCCAACGCGGCTCGCCCCAGTTCTTCAACAGCCTCCTAGATCGGCCCGTTCCTTCCCACCGAGCAATCCGCGCCGCATGACCTCCTTCGCCCCCATCACGCTGGCCCGGCACATCGTGGAGCAGGAGCGTCTCCATCCGGAGGCCTCGGGCGCCTTCACGAACGTCCTGCTGGACGTGGCGCTCGCGGCGAAGGTCATCTCGCGGGAGGTGAACCGGGCGGGGCTGGCGGACGTGCTCGGAGACGCCGGGAGCGAGAACGTCCACGGCGAACACGTCCAGAAGCTGGATGTCATCGCGGACCGTGTCATGTACAAGGCGCTCGATCATTCGGGCACACTGGCCTGCATGGGGTCGGAGGAGCACGCCGAACTCCTCGCGATCCCCGAGGAGTTTCCGAGGGGCCAGTACGTCATCCTCTACGATCCCCTGGACGGATCGTCGAACATCGACGTGAACGTGTCGATCGGGACCATCTTCTCGCTGCATCGGAAGATCACGGACGGATCGAGTGGGCGGATGCAGGACGCTCTGCAGCCCGGGTCGAAGCAGATCGCGGCCGGGTACGTGCTCTACGGGTCGTCCACGATGCTGGTCTACACCACCGGATCCGGTGTGTACGGGTTCACGCTCGACCCCGAGATCGGCGAGTTCATCCTCAGTCATCCGGAGATCCGGATCCCCGAGCCCGGTGCCCCCACCTACTCGATCAACGAGGGGAACTACGCCAGGTGGAGTCCGGCGCAGCAGGCCGTGGTGAACGGCCTCAAGCGGGGGGATGCGACCGAGGGGAGCCCGTGCAAGGCCCGCTACATCGGGTCGATGGTCGCAGACGTCCATCGTACGCTGCTGCGTGGGGGCATCTTCATGTACCCCGCGCAGAAGGGGCGGCCGCACGGCAAGCTCCGGCTGCTGTACGAAGGCTCACCGATGGCGATGATCATCGAGCAGGCGGGAGGAAAGGCCAGTACGGGCAGCATGCCGATTCTGGATGTCGTTCCGGAATACCTGCACCAGCGGACCCCCGTCTACATGGGCTCGGCCCACATGGTGGACTGGGTCGAACAGCGTCTCGCCCAGGGGGCGTAGCGCGAGCTTCGGGTTCTGCGGGCCGGCGGTCGACCGCAGGGACTCCGGAACCGCGGTTCCGCCCTTTCTCGCCTGACGATCCGGGGTACGAGACCCTGTTCAGAATTCTGAGGTCGAGTCGGTTTTCCGACCGCCCCGGGGGCGGGGGTCGACCCCCTGAATCCCTTGATTCGCGGGGCCTCCCGCCAAGCCCCCGATCTGGCACCGACCTTGCACTACATGGAGCCGGTCATGTCTGTGTGTCCACTGAAAGGGACACGCGGACGCAATCACCCCAAAATTTTGGGATATCAAATCATGAAGCGACTCAAGTACTTCGCACTGGCGGCGCTCGTAGCGTTCGCTGCCTGTGACGAGGGCGACGAAGTCGTGGTTCCCTCACCGGACGTCGGTACGATTTCCGGTACGGTGACGATCGATGGCACTGGCGTGCAGGGCGTGACAGTCACGCTCTCCGACGGTTCGTCGACCTCCACCGCCGCAAACGGGGACTACGCCTTCACCGATGTCGAGGCTGGTGCTTACACCGTCACGATTTCGGGCATGCCTTCGGACGCAGCCTTCCCGACCACCTCGCAGGCCGCGGTCATCAACCAGGATGGTGCGGTTGTCGACGTGGACTTCGCAGGTTCCTTCATCAGGACCGCGAGCATCGTGGCTTCAGTCAGTGTTCCTGGGACTGGAGGCCTGTCAGGCGCAACCGTGTCGATTTCAGGGCCAGCTTCCGCTTCGGCCGTGACGGGCACGAACGGAGTGGTTTCATTCGGCGGCTTGCGCGCGGGCGATTACACGGTGACTGCTACGTTGAGCTCGGGCGACTCCCAGCTCTACAACCTCGACACCGCGTCGATCGATGTAACCGCTCCGCTCGACGAGCTTACCGAGGTGATCTTCACGGCCACGCCGAAGACGATCTCGACCATCACCGGTCGGATGTACATCGACGAGGCCACGAAGAACAACCAGTTCGACGCGGGCAACGAGGAGAACCTCACGATCGCCGACGTCCAAGTCGTGATCGAGGGTGTTTCCGTCGGCGTGTTCGACACGCTCCAGACGGATGCCAATGGTGAGTACGAGCTGTCCGGTCTTCCGGCCGCGAACTACCGCATCACGCTCGACACGTCGCCGTTCAACGGCGCGGTCACGCTCGGTACGCAGAACGACATCGTCATCACGCTCGGCGTCGCCGACACCGAGGTCGTGGACTTCGGGTTCGACATCATCGAGCAGACGATCGTTCTCGGCGCCTTCCTGGGTGCCGACGAGGACAACGGTCCGAGCGGCGTCGCCTCGCGGGTCGAAGAGATCCCGGGTGTCGACATCGATCTCTACGCCACGGCCCAGGCCGCGAACAACGCGCCGGGTGCCGGCTTCCTGGACGATGCCAACACGGCTTCGACAGGGCTTGCGTCGATCACGTTCGATCGCGCGGACGACACCGATCCGTTCGGTGGTCCGTCGGACAATGTCGTGTTCGCCATCGTGGGTGGGCTTCCGGGTCCGTTTGCCGGTCTCACGCAGAACGGTGAGGCGGTGATCGAGGTTCCGTTCCCCGCCACCGACTCGATCGTCACGTCGGACGACGTCTTCGACTACCTGAACAACCAGGTGACGTTGGCGTTCAAGACGCAGGAGCTCGACGGCGACACGTACGCCGGCATCAACGTCGTCGGTAAGACCGACACGACGGTGACGCCTGCGCCGATCAGCCTGAACACCGGTGCGGACGGCTTCGTCTACTACACGACGGCGATGACCGGGGACTTCTTCTTCCAGACGGCTCGCAACTGGGGCCTGTTCACGGATCCGGCCATCCCGAACGTGCCGAGCGGACCGGGTGGTCCGACGTTCACGGAGACGTTCGACCAGGATGCCGGCATGACCGATGGCTCGTGGCTCGCCTACGAGTTCGACGGCACGTCGCTTCCGACCGACACGATCTTCATCGGCACGGCCAACCTGGCGTGGGATGAGGTGATCGTGCGCGGCCGCGCGTACCGTGAGTTCAACGAGGTCGAAGGCTACCAGGCCGGTGCGGACCTCGTCGGTGCATCCACCTCGACGGCTGCTCCCACGCTTCAGCGGGACGACAGCGGCATGTGGGTGGACGTGGCAACCGCCACACCGAACAACCCGGGCGGAGGCTTCAACTTCTTCGCCGTTCCGGTCGGCCCGACGTATCGCCTGTCGGGTGATGTGAACCCGGTGTTCGACCCGGAGTGGGCCGTGCTCGACGCGACGCTGGTCGATGTGCCGCTCGACGGCTCCGATCAGCTGAACGACATCTGCCCGCTTCAGGAAGCCGGGACGACGACGTTCGCCAACTGCGGAACGTTCGCCGTCAAGGCCCAGAACAACCAGCTCGGTGGAACGATTCTCTACCGCGATGGTTCGCCGGTTCCCGCGGGGACCGAGGTGATGATCAGCGTGATCGCTGACAGCACCGTGCAGGGCCGCGCGTCCTCGATCGGCGACACGATCGTGACCACGGTCGGTGGCGGGTTGTTCACCACCAACGCGACGGTTCGCGAGGGCTACTACAAGGCCACGCCGATGAACGACGTGCCGGCGACGTTCTTCGCAGCCACCACGAATGGTGCGCCGAAGGACGAAGAGGTGCGTGGCGCTGGTCAGGGTATCGTCATCCCGACGTCGGCCGGCTTCAATGCGGCTGCCCCGGCGACGTTCCACGCCCACCGGACGGATGCAACGATCCGTGGGTACGTGGTCAACGACCGTGACGAGGATGGCAACACGATCGACGTCAACGAGGCGCTCATCGGCGCGTCCGTCACGCTGTACGCGGACGACGGGCTCGGCGGTGTGACGACGTCGGCCGACTCGGTCATCGGAACGGCCGTGATCGACGCCAATGGTCTGTTCAGCTTCGAGGACCTGGTGACGCGTCGGTACATCATCGAGGCGACGGCACCCGGCGGTGAGATCATTCTCTCCGACGGCGTGACTTCCGAGACGCAGTACTCGGTGACGCCGGACAACCTCGACATCGACATCAACCCGGCTCCGACGGCGGCTCTCCCGTTCTGGGACTTCGAGACGTCGGCG
>DATFJS010000453.1:0-2793 GCA_035269045.1 Longimicrobiales bacterium
GATGTACACCTTGTCCGCCGACTCGCTGTAATAGGGGAAGGCGGCGTGCGTCCGCCCGGTCGGAAGCACGTAATTCGTGACGAAGACCGGGTTCTCGATGGTGCCGCCCCAGCGCCCGTTCCCGACGTCCACCACGACCACACCGTTGCCCCACTCGGAGGAGTAGGCGATCCCGTCGTGCACCCAGACGTCGTGCAGTCGCGAGTCGGGGTGGTCGTACTCGCTCACGAAGGTCGGCTCGTAGATGTCGGTGACGTCGAGGATGACGTACTTGTCGCCGGCGGACAGGGCGAAGAGGTGGTCGTCGGTGGCGAAGATGTTGTGCACGCCGCCGGTGAGCCCCTCGTCGTAGATCGAGGCGATCGTGGGACTGCGCGGGTCGGCGAGGTCGACGATCACGATGCCGTTCCGGCGGTCGGATGCGCCCTCGCGGCTGATGACGCCGTAGCGTCCGTCGGGTGACACCTTCACGTCGTTGACGGTGCGGCCGTTCACCTGGATCGAGTCGTACTTCACGATGTTGCCGGGGTCGGTGACGTCGTAGAAGTAGGCGTGGCCGTCCGCGACCTTCGAGCCCGTCATCGCGTAGTCGCGGCCATCCACGCCCTCGAAGATCCAGAGGTCGGTGACGCGGTAGCCGGCGTTCGGCGCGTGCCCCGTGACCTCGACCTCCTCGACCACGTCGCGCGGCTCGACCTCGAACACCTTGTCGACCGTGTGCGAGCCGACCGCTGCCATCACCTGATAGGTGCCGGGGACGTCCGCGACGAACCTGCCGCCCCGGACCTGGGCGCCGGCGGGGGCGCCGGCGTACTCGAAGGGCTCGGCGACGCGGGTGGCGGTCCAGACGACCGGTACGTCACCGAGAACGCTGCCGTCCGCCCGGTAGAGCGCATCGAAGGTGAGCACGTCGCCCGTGCGGATCGGGCCGTCGTGCGGTCGCTCGTCGAGGACGAGGGCGCCCTCGGGCAGGTCGTCGACGGTGAGGCGGGCCGTGGTGACCGCATCGCCGGCCCGTACCTCGAGACTGGTGGTGCCGGCGCCCACGCCACGCACATGACCGAAGTCGTTCACCGTTGCGACCGCGGGGTCGGTCACAGTCCAGGTCAGGTCGGGATCGGGCCGCTCGGTGCCGTCCGCGTGAAGTGCCGTGGCCCTGTAGAATCGCTGGGTGCCCGTGTAGAGACGCACGTCGGCGTCGAGGGGCGTCACAACGATGCGCGTGATGGCGGGCCAGGTGACCGTGACCGGGATGCGGAGCGTGAGGGGATCGGTGTTCGCTCCCCGCGAGAGCGTCGCGATCACCTCGTGCTCGCCGACCGAGATGGCCGAGAGTGTCCCGTTCTGGTATGCGAGCGCCCCGCGCGGAGCCGCGACCGTGACGACCGCGTCGTCGATCAGGCTGCCGTCGGCCGCCGCGGCCGTCACGTCGAGTTCGATCGACTCGCCCACGGCGAGCGTCACGTCGGCCGGCGTGGCGATCAGGCGGGCGGGCTCCTGCGCCGTGACCGAGGAGGCCGCGACGGCGAAGAGCAGGAGGGCGGTTGCGAGCGTGCGTCGGAGCATGGGGGTCGGTGCGTAGGGTGAGCGGCTGGGGCGTATCGAGCGGGGGCGGCGTGGATCGACGGTGGGGGAGCGGTCAGCCATTCGGGCGGTCCACCACGAGAACAATTGACGCGCCGTCGTCCGACACCGCGAGTCGGGAGATCTCGAGCGTCGTGTCCGGGAGCGCGCCCACGGTGACCAGCGCGTCGTCGGGGAGAAGCGCCGGTTCTTCGCCCGGCGCGGTGGGCAGCGGGCCGATTGCCATCAGCCGGTGCCCCTCTGCGTAGAGGATACGACCGTCGGGTGTCCAGGCGTGATCCTGTGCGGGGATCCGGGCGACAAAGCGCGTGGCGAGCTCGCCATCCACGTCGGCGAGCATGCGAACGAACCAGCCGGAGGATCGAAGAGGGACGGTGACGACGCTGTCCTCGGCGGCGGTCATGCGGAGTACTCGATCTTCCGACGGAGCCACCGGATAGCTGATTGCCGTCTGGCCCGGAATTCGGTTCAGCGACCGCCCGATGTCCTCGTCGACCGTTGCCCCAGGCCCGGCGGCCCCAGCGACAGCCGTCTGCAGGGTCGCCGGCTCACCCAGCACGAACATCCCGATCCGTTCGTCGTCGATCCACGCGTGGTAGCCGACGGGCGCGATGTCCTCGAAGATCGGTCCGCCGTTCGAGCCGTCGAGGTCGAAGCGCCAGAGTCGCTGAAGGGAGTCGGGCTCGACGACGATGGCGCTGAAGCCGGTGCCGTCGGGGGTCGGGGTGGGCGAGTACTCGCTGTGGTCCGGGGTCTCGGTGACGGGGGCGTGGGCGTCGGTCGCCGGGTCGTAGAGCCAGATGTCGGTGCGGTCGCCGACCCCGCGCGTGTAGAGGATCGACCCGTCCGGCAGGAATTTCGGCTGATTGTCGTAGCCGGCGCGGCTGGTGACGTTGCGGCCGTCTCCGAGCATGGGCGCGCCCGTGTCGTCGTACGTCAGCTCGGCCAGCCATAGATCGGGCCCGTCGACGAAGGCGTCGCTGTCGGCCCCACCCACCGCGACCGCACCCGGAGTCTCGGCACCATCGGCGGTGGCCTCGGCGTCGTCGCCCGGGGAGCAGGCGGACGCGAGCGCCAGGAGCGCGGCGAACGGAGAGGAGAGACGCAGCGATGGACGCATGAGTGGGCTCGGGAGAGGGCGCGTGGGCCACATCGGGCCGGAATGGAGTCTCACAAGATACGGCTCGGAAGCCGGTGGCAAGGTTGGTG
>DATFJS010000454.1:0-8137 GCA_035269045.1 Longimicrobiales bacterium
GATGACGGGCGCGGTGGTCGCCCTGGATCCCGCGGACGGTTCCGTGCTGGCGCTGTACTCGGCCCCCTCCTACGACCCGAACCTCTTCGTCGGCGGAGTCGATGCCGATACCTGGGAGGGGTTGAACACGGACGCGGGACGGCCCCTCTACAACCGGGCGATCCAGGGTGTCTTCGCGCCGGCGTCCACGTGGAAGCTCGCCACGGCCGCCATGGCGATCGACCTCGGTCTGATCGATGCCGACACCCGCATGACGCAGCCGTGTGAAGGCGGAATCCTGTTCGGCAACCGGTACTTCCGCTGCCACGACGCGGACGGACATGGCGACGTGGACCTCACGGGCGCGATCGCCGGCTCCTGCAACGTCTACTTCTACCAGGTCGGAATGGAGATGGGGCTCGAGCGGTACCTCGATCTCGCGAACAGCCTCGGATTCAATCAGCCGTGCGGGATCGACCTTCCAGGAGAGCGTGCGAGCGTGTTTCCCGAGGGCCCCGAGTACTGGGAGGAGACCTTCGGGTACACGCCGCGGGACGGGGAGACGCTGATTCTCGCGATCGGCCAGGGACCGAACTCCCAGACGCCGCTGAAGATGGCCCAGTTCTACGTGGCGCTGGCGCGCGACGGATCGGCGCCGGTGCCCAGGCTCGTCCCGTCGCCACCGGATGCGGATCCGGCCGAGGGCCCGGACGAGGCGTGGCGCCTGGATATGAGCCAGGAGGCTCTCACTGCGATCCGCGACGGGATGCGGGCGGTGACGGCGCCGGGTGGCACGGCCTATCTGTCGTCTCTGGAGCTGTGGGAGCTGTCCGGAAAGACCGGATCGGGGCAGAACCCCCGCGGACTCACGGACGCGTGGTTCGCCGGCATGGCCGGACCGAAGGGCGGAGATCCGGAGATCGTCCTGGTCGTGCTCGTCGAGGACGGGGGGGGAGGGTCCGTCACCGCGGCGCCCATCGCCGCCAAGGCCGCCGACTACTACCTGCGCACGAAGCGGGGCCTCGAGGTCCCCGAACTCCAGACGCTCCGGGACCACATCATGGTCGGCCCGTGGCCGGACTGGTCGACCTCCTCGACGTCCAACTGAGGGCGGGGTGAGGAAGCTCTTCACGCGGTGGGCCATGGACGGTCCGCTGGTCGGTGCCGTCGCCGTGCTGAGCCTGGCCGGGCTCGCCATGATCTTCTCCGCCGTGAACACGGTCGATCCGGACCCCTTCATCGCCGGCGTCTGGATCCGCCAGGCGGTCTGGTTCGTCCTCGCGCTCATCGCGTTCACCGCTGTCAGCCGTATTCCCCAGAGATGGCTGGAGTGGGTGGCGATGCCGGCGTACGTGTTCGGGCTCATCCTGCTCGGCGCGACGCTCGTCATCGGAACGGGTGCGGGTACGGCGGCGGGTACGCGCAGCTTCATCGAACTGGGCGGCCTGCGTTTCCAGCCGGCCGAGCCGGCGAAGATCGCGACCATCCTCGCGCTGGCCCAGTACCTGGCGACCCGGAACCGCGTCCCGGAGAATCTGAGGGACGTGGTGGTGCCGGGGATGATCGCCGCTGCCCCGCTGGCGCTCGTGCTCCTGCAGCCCGATCTGGGTACCGCCCAGGCGTTCGTGGGAATCCTGTTCGCCATGCTCTTCTGGGCGGGGACCCCGGTTCCGATCCTGCTGCTGCTGGCGAGCCCGCTTCCTGCGTTGATCCTCGCCTTCGACCCCAGAATCTGGGCCGTCTACATCGTGCTGGTCGGCGTCGCTCTCTACCTGCTCCGATATCGACTCTTCTTCTACGAGTCGGTGGCGGTGATTCTGGCGAACTTCGCGGCCGGGACGATCGCGACCCCGCTGTGGAATTCGCTCGCCGGATACCAGCGGAATCGCCTGCTCGTCTACCTCGACCCCGGCCTGGACCCGCAGGGACAGGGCTGGAACATCATCCAGTCGAAGGTGGCGATCGGCAGCGGCGGGCTCACGGGCCAGGGGTACCTCGAGGGGACCCAGAAGCGCTTCAACTTCCTCCCCGAGCAGCACACGGACTTCATCTTCAGCGTGGTGGGGGAGGAGTTCGGGTTCATCGGCGTGATACTGGCTCTGGTCCTGTTCGGGGTCGCGCTCTGGCGGCTGATCCGCCTCGCCGCATCCACCGCCGATCCCTTTGCCGGCCTCGTGCTGCTCGGTATCTTCGGGACCTGGTTCGTACACATCTTCGTCAACATCGGGATGACCATCGGTCTCGTCCCGGTCACCGGGATCCCCCTGCCGTTCGTGAGCTACGGGGGGTCCTTCCTGTTGATGTCTTGGGTGGCGCTGGCCATCGCCGTGCGGGTGGCGCACGACGATGCTCCGGCTCGCGCCTGACCCGGTTCCGGAGGCCTGATGGCCTGGTTCAGAAAGGACAAGAAGCCGCTCAAGAAGGAAGACCGGCGCGACGTTCCGAGCGACGTCTTCGACAAGTGCGACGGCTGCGGTGAGATCCTCTACACCGAGAACGTCGCGCAGAACGCGAACGTCTGCCCCGACTGCGGCTTCCACTTCAAGCTGCCGGTCGACGACTACATCGCGCTCCTTCTCGACGAGGGCACCTTCGAGGAGATGGATGCGCACCTGCGCAGCGGTGACCCCCTCGGATTCGAGGATCTCAAGAAGTACGCCGACCGGATCGTCGCTGCCGAGAAGAAGACGGGCCGCAACGATGCGGTGGTTTCGGGCGTGGGCACCCTCGACGAACTGCCGGTCGCCATCGCCTTCATGGACTTCCGCTTCATCGGGGGCTCGATGGGCTCGGTCGTCGGCGAGAAGATCGCCCGTGCCGGACGGCGCGCACTCGAGGACCGGCGTGCGCTGATCGTGCTGAGCCAGTCGGGTGGGGCCCGCATGATGGAGGGGATCTACTCCCTCATGCAGATGGCCAAGACGTCGGCCGTCCTCGCCCGTCTGCACGAGGAAGGACTGCCTTTCGTCTCGCTCCTGACGCATCCGACCACCGGCGGCGTGACGGCGTCCTACGCCATGCTCGGAGACGTCAACATCGCCGAGCCGGGGGCCCTGATCGGCTTCGCCGGGCCCCGCGTGATCGAGGAGACGATCAAGCAGGAGCTGCCCGAGGGCTTCCAGCGCGCGGAGTTCCTTCTGGAGCACGGGATGGTCGACCGCGTCGTCGATCGCCGCGAACTCAAGGCCGAAATCTCCACCCTCCTCCACCACATGGTGGGCGAGCCGCGGTCAAGCGACGCGTGAGCGAGGGCGGGACGTTGGCGGGAGGCTCCGGGGCCGGAGCCTCGGGGGCGATCGTGCCCTCCCGGCTCGATCGCCCGTTCCACGACCCGCTGTTCGAGCGGCTCTTCCCGCCGTTGCCCGCGGGGGTCCACTGGGGCCTGGAGCGGGTGCACGGTGCGCTCGAGGCGCTGGGACGTCCGGAGCGGTGTGCCCCGGTCGTCCACGTGGCCGGGACCAACGGCAAGGGGTCGGTGTGCTCGGTCGTCGCCTGCATCCTGCACGCCTCCGGGGCACGCGTCGGTCTCTACACCTCTCCGCACCTCGTATCGCTGACGGAACGATTCCAGGTGGACGGACATCCGGTGGACGAGTCCCGTCTTCTGCGCGTCTCCGAGGAGATCCGCGACGTCATCGTGACCCACGGGCTGACCTTCTTCGAGGCGATGACGGTCCTGGCGTTCACGCTCTTCCGGGAGATGGAGGTCGACGTCCAGGTCATCGAGGTCGGTCTGGGGGGGCGTCTGGACGCCACGAATGTCGTCGAGCCGGCCGTGACGCTCCTCACGAACGTGGCCGACGACCACGCGGAGTTCCTCGGTGACACCATCGCGGAGATCGCGGGTGAGAAGGCCGGCATCCTGAAGTCCGGCGTACCGGCGTGGACGACCGCGACGGACCCGGTCGTGCTGGACGTCTTCCGCGCCAGGGCCGCGGAGGTCGACGCGCCGCTGGTCGAGCTCGCGCCGGGCACGAGCGTCGTCGATCTCGCGATGGACGCACGCCACGACGAGTTCACGCTGCTGGGGACCCCGTGGGGCGATCTCCGTCTGGAGACGCCGCTCGTGGGCGAGCACCAGGCGACCAACGTCCTGCTCGCCGTCCACGGCGTCGGAGCACTGCCGGAGCCGCTCCGGCCCGACGCGGAGTCGGTGCGCCGGGGTGTCGCCGAGGTCCGCTGGCCGGGCCGGGACGACGTCGAGCAGCGCCCCGACGGCACCTGGCTCTTCGATGTCGCCCACAACGTCGCCGGGATCGAGTCGCTGGTGGCCGTGCTCGATCGCCTGGGCCTCACGCGACCGCACGTCGCGGTCGTCGGCGTTCTGGGAGACAAGGACTGGCGGACGATGCTCCCGCCTCTGCTCGGGCGGGTGGATGCCGCGATCCTCACCCAGCCTCCCTCCGCGCCGGAGACGAGACGCTGGGACCCGCAGGAGGCGCTCGCGTCGCTCCTCGACGCCGGACACGACTTCGCGGTCGAGGTGATCCCGGATTTCGATGCGGCACTGGGCTCGGCTCGAGAACGAGCGGGCACCGGAACCGTCGTGGTGACGGGCTCCTGCCATACCGTCGGCGACGCCATGGCCTCGCTGGGCCGGGTTCCGTTCCCCGCAGCACAGGAATAGCTTCGACCATGTCCGCTCCCGACTTCGCCCGACTGCCCGGCTTCCGCGACTTCGTCCCCGAAGACCTCGCCGTCCGTTCCCACCTCTTCGAGACGTGGCGACGGGTCTCGCGCGCGTACGGGTTCCGCGAATACGACGGCCCCCCGCTCGAGCCCCTCGATCTGTACGTGGCGAAGAGCGGCGAGGAGATCGTCTCCCAGCTCTACAACTTCACGGACAAGGGGGATCGCGAGGTCTCCATGCGCCCCGAGATGACGCCGTCGCTGGCGCGCATCCTCGGGGAGCGGTCCCGGTCGATGCCGAAGCCGATTCGCTGGTTCGCCGTACCGCAGCTCTTCCGGTACGAGCGGCAGCAGCGCGGACGCCTTCGCGAGCACTTCCAGTGGAACGTCGACATCGTCGGCGAGGAGGACGAGGCGGCGGACGCCGAAGTCCTGGCGGTCGCGCTCGACGCGCTGCGTGCGTTCGGGCTTTCCGCCGACGATATCCGTGCCCGCGTCTCCGACCGTCGTCTCCTCGCCGCACTGCTGGGGGAGCTCGGTGTGACGGAGGACGACCTCGGCGGCACCTATGCCGTGATCGACAAGGTGGAGCGTGAGCCGGGCGAGCGGAGCAGGGAACGGCTGATCGACGACGTCGGACTCCCGGCGGAGGTCGCGGATCGCGTGCTCGTGCTCTTCGAGGATCCCTCGCTCGAGCGGATCCGGTCCGAGTTCGGCGACGTCGAGGAGATCGCCCCGCACCTCGAGCGCATGGGCCGCTACCTCGGCACCCTCGCGGGGATGGACCTCGAGGACTTCGTCGAGTTCGACCTCACCATCGTGCGAGGGCTGGCGTACTACACGGGGATCGTGTTCGAGATCTTCGACAGGGCGGGGGAGCTCCGGGCGATCTGCGGCGGCGGCCGGTACGACCGGCTGCTCGAGCTGGTCGGCGGCGAACCGCTCCCGGCCGTGGGCTTCGGCATGGGTGACGTGGTCCTCGGTGAGCTTCTCGCCGAGAAGGAACTGCTGCCCGACACCGCGCACGTGAGCGACTTCTTCATCGTCACCATCGGCGACGAGACGCGCGAGACCGCCCTCGAGCTGGCCAGCAGGCTCCGCCACGGCGGCTGGTCCGTCACGTATGCGCTGCGGGACAGCTCCGTCCGGAAGCAGTTCAAGGCGGCCGAGAACGAGGGCGCCGCGCAGGTGATCGTGCTCGGCCCGAACGAACTCGAGAAGGGCGTCGGCGTGGTCCGCGACATGCGCAGCGGCGAGGAAACCGAGGTGCCCCTCGACGACATCGGACGATGAGTGAGGCCCAGGACCGGGAGGACGCGGAGCTCACGCGCCAGGTCGCCGACCGCGCGATCCGGCGGCTCAACATCCTGGAGCATGTGTTTCTCATGGTCGCGGCGGGGGCCGCCCTCCTCGCCGGTCTGCTGGTCGCGTGGCTACTCTCCCAGAGTGTCGATGCGCCCTTCCGGCTCACCTGGGCGGTGTCCGCCCTCCTCATGTTCCTCCTCCCCGCTGGGATCAGCTGGCTGCGCGTCCGGCGGGAGGAGCGTGAGTGGCGGGAGAAGCGCGAGGCCGCCCGCGACGCCTCCGAGCAGAACACGACGTAGGCAGTTCGACCCCACGGCCCCGGTGCGCGCCTGGCGCGCTCGGGGCTCCGAATTCCGACCATCATCCCCGACCGTCATGTCCGACGACCGTTCGCTGACCCCTCAGTCCGAAGACTTCTCCGCCTGGTACAACGAGGTGGTGCTGCGCGCCGAACTCGCCGACTACTCGCCCGTGCGCGGCAGCATGGTCATCCGGCCGTGGGGCTACGGCATCTGGGAGCGCATGCAGCGGGCCCTGGACGACATGTTCAAGGAGTCGGGGCACGAGAACGCGTACTTCCCGCTCCTGATCCCGATGAGCTTCATCGAGAAGGAGAAGGAGCACGTCGCCGGATTCCGTCCGGAGCTCGCCGTGGTCACGCACGCCGGCGGGAAGGAGCTGGAGGAGCCGCTCGTCATCCGACCCACGTCCGAGACGATGATCCTCGAGATGTACGCCAAGTGGGTGCAGTCGTACCGGGACCTCCCGATCCTGATGAACCAGTGGGCGAACGTGATGCGCTGGGAGATGCGGACGCGCCTCTTCCTGCGGACGTCCGAGTTCCTCTGGCAGGAGGGCCACACGGCGCACGCGACGGCGGAGGAGGCGCGCGAGGAGACGGCGCTCATCCTGAACATCTACCGACGGTTCATGGAGGACTGGATCTGCATGCCGCCGGTGACGGGGCTAAAGAGCGAGTCCGAGAAGTTCGCCGGGGCGGTGCAGTCGTACACGTGCGAAGCCCTCATGCAGGACAACAAGGCGCTGCAGGCGGGCACGTCCCACTTCCTGGGTCAGAATTTCGCGAAGGCCGCGGGCCTCACCTTCCAGAGCGAGGCGGGGGAGGAGGAGTTCGCCTGGAGCACGTCGTGGGGTGTGTCCACCCGCCTCGTGGGCGGCATGGTGATGACGCACGGGGACGACGCGGGGCTCATCGTGCCGCCGCGTCTCGCGCCGACGCAGACGGTGATCGTGCCGATCTACCGCAACGACGAGGAGCGCTCGGCCACGGTGTCGAAGGCGCGTGAGGTCGAGGCGCGCCTGAAGGACCTCGGGGTCCGCGTGAAGGTCGACGACCGGGACCACCTCAACCCGGGCGCCAAGTACTACGAGTGGGAGCGGAAGGGCGTCCCCTTCCGGATCGAGGTCGGCCCCCGGGACCTCGAGAAGGGATCGCTCGCCATCGCGCGTCGCGTGATTCCGGAGGGGGAGAAGCGCAAGATCTTCCTGCCGGAAGACGAGGCGATCACGACGCACCCGCAGCGGCTGGCCGACTTCCAGGACATGCTCCGCGAGCGCGCCATCGAGCGGCGCGAGGCGAACTCGCACCGTGGTGTCACCGACTGGGGCGAGATGAAGGAGATCCTCGAGAACGAGGGTGGCTTCGTCTACACCGGCTGGAACGGCGACCCGGCGGTCGAGGAGCGCGCGAAGGACGAGCTCAAGGCGACGATCCGCTGCATCCCGAACGAGGAATTCCGATCCGATTCGGCTCCCTCGACCTGCATCTCGGGTGAGGGGGACGCGAAGCACGAGGTGATCTGGGCGCGGTCGTACTGACGACCTGAGCGCCCGCGCGCCGAGACCTCGGCCGGGGTGGCTGGCATGCGTGTTGCTCCCGGAGAGCGGGTGGACAGCGACACCCACACCGACCGGAGCTCACAGATGAAGCACCGTACCGGACACGCCCGCCTCGCGGCCGGCGTACTCTCGATCGTTCTCGGCGCGCTCCTGCTCACACCGGCCCCGGCGGATGCCCAGCCGGCGTGGGACGGCCCGATGCTGATGGCTCCCGGCGCGCCCGCCGGCTGGGGATTCCACCTGGTGGATGTGGACCCGGGCGACGGGCTCGGAGGTCTCGTGACCTGGCGCGCCGACCCGGCACCCGTCGGGCTCGGATTCCGCGTAGGCCTCGTCGAGGGCTTCCGTGACGATGTCGCGCTGA
>DATFJS010000455.1:0-2451 GCA_035269045.1 Longimicrobiales bacterium
CTTCCCAGCTCCTCGGCACGTCCAGTCGTCGCTCGTTCCTGCGTCCGTTCGCGTGGAGGGGGCTGGCCTTCGTCGTCGTGACCCTTGCCGGGGTGACGGCGCTGACCCTCGGCGTGGGGGTGAGCGAGCGGGATCTCTCCGGGGAGGGCGTGGCCGGCCGGCTCTACTACGTGCTGGGCCTCTTCGTACTGGGCGGCCTGGATCTGGGAACGCCCGTCGGAGGGCCGGCGGGGGGTCGTGCTCTCCTCTGGCTGGCGTACTTCGGCGCCCCCCTCATCACGGCGTCTACCCTCATCGAGGCGGTGATCCGACTGGTGAATCCTCTCGGGCTGCGGGTGAAGGCCCTTCGGGGCCATGTGGTGCTCGGGGGTTCCGGTCGCCTGACCATGGTCTACGTGAAGAAGCTCCGGGAGCGTAACTCGAAGCGTACGGTCGTCGTGGTGGAACGGGACGCCAACCACCCGTCGATTCCGGAGCTCCGGGACTCCTACCAGGCCACCGTCGTCATCGGGGACATCACCCACGACGAAGTGCTGAGCAACCTGCGCCTGGACCGGGCCCACCGGGTGCTCTTCCTGACCGGAGAGGACTTCGCCAACCTCGATGCGGCGGCCAAGGCGCTCGACGTGGCACCGGACCTGGCCGGACGACTCGTGGCCCACGTCTCCAGGCTCGGGTTCATGCGCGAGGCGCTGGACTCGGGGGTCATCCGGGACGCCGAGATCTTCAACGGCCACGAGTTCGCCGCCGTGAATCTCGTCGAGAACCATCTGGTGGGTCGGTTCAAGGACACCCCCGAGTCGGATCTGGTCGTTCTGCTGGGGTTCGGGCGGTTCGGTCAGACGGTGCTGCGTCAGCTCCAGGACCGTGAAGAGGAGAGCTTCGACGAAGTGGTGATCGTGGACGAGCGGGCGACGGCCATGGCTCGGGTCTTCGAGGAATATCCGGGGTTCAGCGACCGGTATGTCCACTCGGTTCACGACGGGGACATGTTGAGCCCTCAGATCTGGAGAGTAATCGACGCCCGGATCGAGGCGAGCGGAAGCGCGCCGGTCTTCATCTCCGGCTCGTGGGACGACGGGATCAACCTGCAGGCGGCGCTCATGGCACGGCGACGCTATCCGGATGCCTACGTCATCCTCCGCAGCTTCCGGTTCTCCCCCTTCACCGAGGAGATCGCCCGAGATGCGTCGGTGGAGGCGTTCCACCTCGGGGGACTGATCGCCCGGGGCATGCCGGAGCGATGGCTGTGAGGGGCTCGGACCCCGATGGGGGGCCGAGAAGGACGGGGCGGCCGGTCAGTCCGTTCCGGCCCCCCCGGACCCGTCCCAGAGGCCCAGTGCGTTTCCCAGCAGGTCGTCCAGGGCGGGCAGCGCACGGCGGTCCCGTACGTTGAGGCACCGTACCCCGGAGAGACGCTCCGCCAGAGCGATGCCCGCGTCGGTGTTCGACGTGATGCCGGTGATCAGATCCGGGCGGCGCCCGAACGCCTCCATCACACCCACCACCGCGTACGGGTCCGACGCACAGAGGACGAGCAGCTCGACGTGTTCCTCGAGCATCTCGACCGCCGCCGCGCCGTTGTACGGTTCGAGCGGCGACGCGCCCACCTCGATGACCGCGACGTCTCCGTCCCTCTCCGCCATGACCGCCATCAACGTGGCCATGCGAGACCGGAACTCCGCCTCCGGGCAGATCGACGACGGCAGCCCCACGTCCACGAAGTCGAGGACCCACGACGCGCCCGCGTCCGACATCGACAGAATGTCGCGATACCGTCCGGCACCCGTCACCTTGGCGCCCCCGACCCGGAGTCCCATCGAGACGAGGCGCCGCACGATCACCTGGGCCGCGGTCGTCTTTCCCGCGGACATGGACGTCCCGATGATCATGATGGTCGGGATGTCGAAGGTGCGACCGGACACCACGGGCATGAAGTCGCTCATGCTCACCTTCCGGCCGTCCCGGCAGACATGCCCGCGGTAGATCACCCGGGTGTAGTCCGCGCCGATCAGGGACCTGGACGTCAGCCGCCCGACGAGTCCGCCTCCGGTGAGGATCTCCATGAACCCGTCGTCCTGGACGGCTTTCCAGCTGCCGGTGGCCTCCAGCGTGGCGTGTCGCACGCCGAGGGCGCCCACGAAGAGGTCGGCTTCGGCCAGCTCCAGGGAGCGACCGCTACGTACCTCCATCTGCCGACCCAGCGACCGACTGTACACCTCGCAGACCACGTAGTCGCCCGATCCCCAGGCTCCGCGGTCGAGCGGAACTACCTCGAACGGCACCGTCTCGAGGTCCGATATCCTCGTCAGCGACGAGTAGAAGTAGCGATCCGTCACGGTCGTCCCCCTCAGATCAGGTCTCGGGCGATCAGGCCTCGGTCGATCAGGTCTCGGGCAGGAGCAGGATCAGGGCGAGCAGGGCCGCGCGCTCGAGGGTGCGCTCCACGTC
>DATFJS010000456.1:0-2764 GCA_035269045.1 Longimicrobiales bacterium
ATCCGCGCGACCCAGAAGAAGATGATCTCGGGGGCGGTGCACATCGTGTGGCCGGGGTAGAACGCCTCCACGTCCTCGGTCTCGTCGGGCCAGCCGAAAGGCGACATCGGCCAGAGCTGCGAGCTGAACCAGGTATCCAGCACGTCGGGGTCCTGCCGCAGCTCGTCGGCGCCACAGGACGGACACACGTCCGGATCTTCCCGGAGCACGTGCGTCGCGTCGCAGCCGTCGCAGTACCAGACCGGGATGCGATGCCCCCACCAGAGCTGCCGGGAGATGCACCAGTCCCGAATGTTCTCGAGCCAGTGCTCGTATGTCTTCTTCCAGCGGGCCGGCGTGAAGCTGAGATCGCCCTTCCGGGACGCCTCCAGCGCGGGCTCGGCGAGCGGCTTCATGCGGACGAACCACTGCTCGGACAGCCTCGGCTCGACCACCGTGTCGCAGCGGTAGCAGCGCGGTACGCGGTGCGTGTGGTCCTCGCGACCGGCCATCAGCCCCTCGGCCTCCAGCGCCTCGAGGACCGCGCGACGGGCGTCGAAGCGGTCGAGGCCACGGAACGCCTCCGGCACGGCATCGTTCATCCGCGCCTCGTCGTCCATCACGTTCAGAACCTCGAGCCCCGCACGGTCCGCCATGTCGAAGTCGTTCGGATCGTGCGCGGGCGTGACCTTCACCATCCCGGTCCCGAACTCCGAATCGACGTAGGCGTCCGCGAAGATCGGAATCGTCCGACCGGTGAGCGGGAGCTCGACGTCGGCGCCCACGAGCGCGGTGTATCGCTCGTCGTCGGGGTTCACCGCGACCCCGGTGTCTCCCAGCATGGTCTCGGGACGCGTGGTCGACACGGTCAGGTACCAGCCGCCGTCCTCGAACCGGCCAAGCGCCTCGGCACCCGCCTCCCGTGCGGTCTCCGCCGCGCCCCACGCGCTCTCGTGGAGGGGGTAGCGGAGATGCCACATGGAGCCGTTGGACTCGCTGCCCTCGGCCTCCTCGTTGGACAGCGCCGTGCCGCAGCGGGGGCACCAGTTGATGATGTACTCGCCGCGATAGATCAGCTCCTTCTCGTAGAGCCGCACGAAGACCTCGCGAACCGCGCGGTTCAGCCCCTCGTCGAGGGTGAACGCGGTGCGCTCCCAGTCGCAGGAGCAGCCGATCGCCTTGAGCTGATCGAGGATCGTGCCCCCGGTCTCCTCCACGAACTCCCACACCCGCTCGACGAAGGCGTCCCGCCCGAGGTCGAATCGGGTCTTCCCCTCGTCGTGCAGCTGTCGCTCGACGACGTTCTGCGTCGCGATTCCGGCGTGGTCGGTCCCCGGCAGCCATTCCGCGGCCCGGCCGCGCATCCGCTGAAATCGGATGAGGACATCCTGGATCGTGTTGTTGAGCCCGTGCCCCATATGGAGCACCGCCGTCACGTTCGGCGGCGGGATCACGATGACGTACGGATCCTTCCCCTCCTCCAGAACGGCGGACGCCGGCGTGTGGAAGTAGCCGCGGTCGAGCCATCGGCTGTACAGCTCCGGCTCGATGGCGCTGGGGTCGAAACGTGGGGCGAGATCCTGGCTCACGACGGCGTCGGTGGAGGATATGAATCAGGCGGCGCCGGGGATGCCGGCGTCCGCCTCTGTCCGAGTAACCTGTGACTACCCCGGAGGAGCGTCAATCGGCGCGCGGCGCGGGTATCCGGCGCGGAACGACGCCCGCTCCCACCCGTCCCGCGCACGGACGTCACCGCCGGAAGCGGGTGGTGTCCGGGGGTGTCCCGCTCTGCTGCGCACGTTCGCGGTCCCGACGTTCGCGCATCGCGCGGAACCGCTCCTCCCATGTCTGCAGGATGAGCCCGGTCACGGCCTGCCGGTCGATCTCGGCGTTCTCCCGCTGTCGCTGGAGTTCCGCCTCGCGATTCCACGGGCTCGTCCCCATCTGCCACGAGGTAGGAAGCGGAAGGGTGATGTCACCGAGGTGGATCTTCCCCGGCGAGACACCCCAGCGGCCGCCGTCCCCGTCGGTCCAGGTCCAGTCGAGCGCGTCCTCGGCTCGCGCCTGCGCGGCGCCGATCGAATCGCGGATGGTGGACAGGGCCACGTCGAGATCCAGCTGCAGAAGTTCCTGCGCGCCCAGATACTGGCTCTCCGGATCGCTCACGAAGAGACGGGGATCGACCGCTCGGACCCTCAGGCGCTCCGCGGCGGGCACGTACTCCCGGTCTTCGCCGACGCCCTCGTCCGGTACGGGCTCCGCTCCGGCCGCGGGCCGCGCCCCCGCGGTCCGCTGTTCGATCGGCTCCTCGGGCGGCAGCGGATCGGGGGTCTCGTCCTCCGATTCGTCCTGTTCGTCCGGAGCCTGCACCGCAATGTCGATGAGCTGGATCCCGTCGAGCGTCGATTCCCGTCCGGTGGGCGGCTGGACGGTCACGGTCGGGATGAACGTGATCCCCGAATACAGGACGAGCGCGAGCAGATGAACGACCCCCGACGCGACCAGCCCGACGATCCATGGACCACGTCCGCGTTCGGAGCGGCGCGCCCGGGGAGCGTCTCGGGACTCGGAAGAGGTGGACATCGGAGAGGTCTGGAGACTCGGCGCACTCAGAGGATGCTAACCGCGGGCCGAAGCCGGTGTTCCTGCCTGCGGGGCGGGTGGTCCGCCCCGTTCGGCGGGCACGGGCTCGTCAGGCGAGGAGCCCCGCCAGGCGACCCGCCGCCTCCCGGAGCCGGGCGGAGGGAAGCGTGAGGGCGATCCGGAAGAAGCCCTCTCCCCCTGC
>DATFJS010000457.1:0-4480 GCA_035269045.1 Longimicrobiales bacterium
CTACCTGGCCGGCCTCACCAGCTCGAACTCCTGAACGTACTCGACACCCAACTCGTCCTCCCGAACTCCCAAGACGAAATCGCGTCCTATCTCCAACACGCGAAGGTCAGCGGGAAGCGTGACGATGCCCAGGAACTCACCCTCGTCCGAGTACAGGTCCCATTGCCCACTCAGCTCGAACACCTCGAACCGCTCCGCCCATACATATCCGTCTGGATCGATCCTCACCTGTGAGTAGGTGGGGAGAGAGTCCGGGTACGTCATGGCGTGGAAGAACTCCTGAAGAAAGGGCCGTTCCGACTCAGGAATCTCCATCACTCGCTGAAAGTCCTCCTTCCATTCCTGGATCACATCCGACGTGATCGCGCGACGCGGCTCGGTACGTCGCCAGACCTCCCGGAGACCCCCGTCGACATCCGCCAGCCGGATCTCGAACGATGCACCGCCCGTCACCACCAGTTGGTCGGCCGACACGTCCCATGATGGCCGAGCCGTCATAGGTGCCAGCCGGTAGGACCCCCTCCCCCGCATCTCGAATCTCACACTCCACGCACCCGGTACCCGGACGAGAACCGCGGGGACACCGCTCGCAGGATCGACCCGAATCCATGTTGCCGTATCCTGCGTCAGACCCGTCCCCGGGGCGCTCGAAAGGTCGCTGCCAGCCCGGCCCACCAACGTCCCCCTGCGAGTGGGCAGCAGTCCCGTCGGGAGTACCGTCTCACCACCGGTCGCCTGTGCACCGACCTCAGTAGTACCGACCAGCTCTCCATCTAGCGAGAACTCCGACACGCGAAAGCGCTGACGGTCGTAGGCGACGAGCGTCTCGTTTGGCGTGAGCGCCAGCGTGGTGACCATCTGGAACTCTCCTGGCCCAGCACCCTGCCCGCCAAAGCTTGCGACGTGACGCCCGCTCGCGGCGAACACTCGGATCTCCTGGCTTCCTCCGTCCGCGACGGCGATGCCACCCTCAGGAAGGCGCACGGCATCTGCAACGCGGAAGAGACGCGTCGCGTCAGGGCCATCCAGGCTCCCGACCTCGAGCCGCGGCACGCTGGACACCGACCATCCCGAGTCGAGTACGGCAGATCCCGCGCTCGTGACGATCCGGACGCCAGCACTGTCGACTTCGGTCACGGCCACGCCGTCCGACGAGTCTGCACACCCCCAAGCAAAGGAGAGTAGTCCAAGACCGAAAAGCTGAGCTGTCACCCGCAGCTGCTTCGTTTCACTCGGCATCCAGCAGACCTCGTTCAGTTGTCTGGTCGCCTGCGAGGGCATTCCCCATAACTGGTTCTTGACGACTGTATAGTTCCTTAATGCGGACCCTCCTGGGCGGATTTCCGAAGGTCTTGTACGGGGTGATCCTGGTCAGGTCTGCCAGTCGCCGGCCCTCACGATGCGTCGTCGTCGCCCGGCGGCGCAACCGACCGGCGGTTCGCGTCCGTCCCCTGCTCCAGATTGTCCAGCGGGCTCCGGATCGCCTCGAAGGTCGAGCGCGCGACGTGCGTGTAGCGCTCGGTCGTCCTCGAACTCGCGTGCCCGAGCAGCTCCTGGATGATGCGGAGGTTGGTGCCCCCTTCCAGCAGATGGGTGGCGAAGCTGTGGCGCAGGGTATGGGGCGTGACGCGCTTGTCGATGTCGGCGGCACGCGCGGCGCGCGCGACGACCTTCTGCACCGAGCGGGTGGTGAGATGGCGGCCGGGGCGTCCTCCGGGAAAAAGCCATTGCCGGGGTTCGTACGCCTCGCGATACAGCCGCAGCGCGGCGATGGCGCGGTCCGCGAGCAGTGTGTAGCGATCCTTGGCGCCCTTGCCTCGCCGAACCCGGAGCAGGCCGCGGTCGGCATCCACGTCGTCCAGTCGCAGACGGACGAGTTCGCTGACCCGAAGGCCCGACGAGTAGAGGAGCAGCAGAAGGGCGCGGTGCTTGAGATTGCGCGGAGCCTGGAGGAGGCGCGCCACCTCGGGCTGCGACAGCACTGCGGGCAGCGTCGACTCCTTCTTCGGCCGCGGCACGGCGAGAGCCAGGCGCGGCTTCTCGAGGACGGTCTCGAAGAGGAACCGGAGCGCGCTCACCACCTGACTGTGGTAGCTCCGAGAGATCCGACGTGACGTGACGAGCTCCAGGATGTAGCGCTCGGCCAGCGGCGTGGGGTCGTCCGGAAGGTCCGACAGCGGTCCGCCGCTCCAGTCGAGGAAGCGGCGGACGTGGCCGAGGTAGACCTTCCGCGTCCGGGGGCGGTAGCCGCGCAGCACGAGGGCGTCGCGGACTTCCTGAAGCGGATCCCCCCGGAGCGGGTCCCTCCGAGGCGGATCGTTGCGGTCCGAGACGCGCGTGATGTCGAGTCGCTCGGGGCCGAATGCCTCCTCGAGCAGGGGCAGCGCGCGGTCGGCATCGGGTACGTGCCAGACGCGACCCTCCGGATCCCACCGGCGCCCGGGAAGGGCACGGACGACGGACAGATCCTGCTCGGTCCAGCCGCTCGACAGAGCTACATGCAGATGACCCCCATGGACCCGCACTCGGACGCGACACGGCTGCGGGGCTCTTGGGGAATCCTCCATGGATGCCACGCTGACCCCGATCCCGGGGCGACGACATGCCGCGCCGGGACTCCGCCGCCTCCGCGTCAGTCCGCCAGGATCTCCCCGGCGATGGCCAGGCCGGTGAGCGTCAGGAAGGGCGCGATCTCGTCGATGGAGGGGGCGTGGGGACCGACCACCTCGGCATAGCCACCGGTGGCGACGACCAGGACGTCTCCCCTGCCCCACTCCTCGCGGATGCGCCCGACCATGCCCTCCAGCGCGTCGACGATTCCGTAGAAGATCCCGCTGCGGATGCAGGCGTCGGTGCGCGTCCCGATCACCCGTTCCGGTCGGGAGAGGCCGACGCTCGGGAGCTTGGCGGTGCGCCGCGACAGCCACTCGAGGCCGGCGGACACGCCGGGGGCGATGACGCCGCCCATGAACGCCCCGTCGGCGGTCACGAGGTCGTACGTGGTCGCGGTGCCGAGGTCGACGATGATGGTATCGCGCCCGTAGAGCTCACAGGCGGCGAGGGTGTTCACGATCCGATCGGCGCCGACGGTGCGCGGCTCGTCGACCTCGAGCCGGACCGGGAGCGGTGACTCCGGATCGATCAGGATGGGGTCCCGGCCGGTGAGTCGGCGCAGAGTCGGAATGAGGACCTCGGTGGCCGAGGGCACCACCGACCCCACCACCGCGACGTCGAGCTGGTCCGATCCGAAGCCCGCCTCGCGGAGCAGCGATCGCAGCAGATGGCCGTATTCGTCCGGCGTCCGGGGGACCTGCGTCGACACCCGCCAAGAGGCGACGGTGGTGCGGGCGTCGTCGACGACCCCCATGACGGTCTCGGTGTTTCCGACATCCACGACCAGCTTCATGCCTGTTCTCCCTCGACGTTCACGGTGCTCCGACTCCCCCCGCCCTCCCGGGCGATGGGCCGTACGCTGCCGCTTCGAATGTGACGGGTTCCATGGTCGGTCTCGAGCTCGAGGCTCCCGTCCGATGCCACACCCCGGGCGATGCCGCCCGGACCTTCCGACCAGCTCACCGCTCGATCCCGCAGACGATCATGTGCTGCGAGGGCCCGCAGCTCCGCATCCGACAGTCGCGGCCCACCCCGATCGAGCACGTCGCGAAGCCGACGCACGAGCGCACCGAGCAGCCGAGCGCGAGGAACGGCCTCCCCGGTGATCTCCTCGAGACCGACCGGCGCGGCATCGACGAGGTCGACGGATGGTGTCCGCAGGTTGAGGCCGACGCCGACCACCGTCTCCCCCGCACGGCTCTCGCACAGGATGCCGCCCAGCTTGCGATCACGCCACCAGAGGTCGTTGGGCCACTTCACGCCGATCTCCCCCGCATCGAGCGTGGCGCGAAGGGCCTGCACCACGGCCAGTCCGGTGCGCAGCGGCACGAGCTCCGGCGGCCCGGATGCGTCGGGGAGGACGACGCTGAACCAGAGGCCATGCCCCGACGCGGAGACCCATCGGCGACCGGCGCGTCCCCTGCCTGCCGACTGTGCATCGGCGACAACCACGCTCCACGGTCGAGCACCCTCGAGGCTCCACCCTCTCGCGCGGTCGTTGGTCGAGCCCACCACATCCCACGCCTCCACCGCCGGCACGCCCCAGAGATCGGCCCAGACGTGCACGGGTTCGCCCTGCCAGTGCGTGAGGGCCGGCCCCGGTCGCCGGTCCGAAGACGACATCACGTCGGGGGGTGGACCCGGAGGCTCAGGTCGGCCGTGGAGGCGGAGTGCGTGAGCGCCCCGACGCTGATCAGATCGACGCCCGTCTCGGCGATCGCGCGGACGGTGTCCAGGCGGACGTTGCCCGACGCCTCGAGCTCGGGGCGATTCTCGCCGCGCGCCTCCTTCACGTGCTCGACCGCCGCGCGGAGGGTGGCGACATCCATGTTGTCGAGCAGGATCCGGTCGACGTCGCGGGTGACCG
>DATFJS010000458.1:0-4149 GCA_035269045.1 Longimicrobiales bacterium
TGGCTGCGGTCGGTATCCGCGATGAAGCAGGCGGCAGCGTAGAGGTTCGTCGGGTCGTCCCGGTCGAGACCGGAACGCTCGTCGAGATCGTCGAGCGCGTTCCGGGCAACTTCTGTTCGCCGGCCTCTCGCCGGCAGGCGCCGTATCATCTGGTGGTCGCACCGGGTGTTTCCGAGCCGGTTTCTTTCACCGAAGTCCGTGTCGAGCGCGTGCCCTGTGGCTGACCGCTGCAGCGGCTCGGGCCGGCCGCGCGGCGAGATAGAGGTCGCGGGATGAATGTCCGGCGCCGGTACACGCTCGTGCTGGCCCTCTTCGCGGTGGCCCTCGCGACGCTGTTCGGTCTCGTGGCGTATCAGGTCGCGAAGGGCGCGCTGGAGCGTGAGCTCGATCAGCGCCTCGTGTGGATCACCGGGGGCGTCGCGGAAACGTCGGTGTGGCTGACCGGGCCCACCCTGCTGAATCTGGCTCCGGGGAACGAGGATCTGCAGTCCTTCCTGAACGCCAAGCTGGAGCTCGAAGCGCTGCGTCAGTACGTGGATGCGGCCTGGGTCTTCGACGCCGGGACGCTCGGGTCGCTGGTCAGCTCCGAGAATGCCCTCATCGGGACGCCTCTGCGGATCTTCGAGCCGTACGAGGACGAGATCGCAACGGCGATGGAGAACGAGGGGGGCACGACGACACGTCTGTTTTCGGGCGATGACGGACGCTCCTACAAGTACGCCTTCAAGCAGCTCGGCGGCTCCGAGGCGGTTCTGGCCGTGCAGGCACCCGCGGACTTCGCGCAGCCGCTGGCACGGCTGCGGAGTCTGCTCCTGGGCGGCGGGGCCATCGCCCTGGGTCTCGCGGTCGTTCTCGCGAACATCCTCGCGGCCAACGTCGTGGGGCCGCTCGAAGGCCTCTCCCGTGCGGCGCTGCGGATTCAGCGCGGTCGTCTCGACCAGAAGGTCGAACTCGAACGGGTCGACGAGATCGGACGGCTCGCGAAGGCCATGGAGCGGATGCGCGTGGGCATCATGGAGCGGGACGAGCAGCTTCGACTCATGCTCGCCCAGGTGGCGCACGAGATCCGCAATCCCCTCGGCGGTCTGGAGCTGTTCGCCAGCGCCGCATCCGATGCCGATACGCCGGAGGAGCGCGAGCGCCTCATGCGTCGGATTCGGGACGAGGTCGGCTCGCTGAATCGGATCATCAACGACTTCCTCGGATACGCCCGCCCCACACCCGTCGACATGGAGCCCACAGACCTCCGCGTGGCGGTCGAGGCGGCCGCGCATCTGGCGATGTCGAACGAGGGGAGCCACGTCGAGGCGCTTCTGCCGAAGGAGCCCCTGCTGGCGCGCGCCGACCCGGATCAGATCAAGAGGGTCGTGCTGAACCTGATGAGAAATGCGGCGGCGGTCTCCTCCCGGGTGGCGGTCTCCGGTGAGATCGTGAATGGAGAGGTCGTCCTCAGGGTCGCGGACGACGGTCCCGGCGTGCCGGAGGAGATGAAGAGCCGGATCTTCGAGCCGTTCGTCACCGACAAGGAGCAGGGCGCGGGTCTCGGACTGGCCATCGTGCGAAAGGTCGCAGACGCACACGGCGGACGGGTCGAGGTGGGGGATGCCAAGGAGTCGGGCCTTGGGAGAGGCGCGGAATTCCGCGTATACTTACCCGGCCTAGAGGACTTCGGGAACGTGCCGCCGACGGGCGGAACGTCCCGCGGTGCCCCCACCCGACGCGGCTGATCCGATGGCACAGATCCTCATCATCGACGACCACGACTCCATGCGGGAGGGGCTCGAGCTCCTCCTGAAGCGTGGTGGGCACACCATCCTCTCGGCGGGAGGTGGCGCGGAGGGGCTCGAAATCCTCGAGTCGGAGGGTGCGGATCTGGTCATCACCGACCTGAAGATGGCGAAGGTCGACGGTCTCGAGGTGCTCCGGAAGACCAAGGAGATCTCGGCCGAGACCGAGGTGTTCGTGATCACCGCCTACGGCACGATCGAGAAGGCCGTCGAGGCCATGAAGGCGGGCGCGGCGGACTTCATCTCCAAGCCGTTCTCCTCCGAGGAATTCGCGGTGAAGGTGGACCGCCTGCTTCAGCAGCGGGCCGTGAAGCAGAAGCTGCGACAGGAAAACGTCGCGTTGCGGATCGAGAACACCAGCCTGAAGGAGCAGGGTCAGGGCGAAGCACGGTACGGAGAGATGGTCGGCGACTCCGAGGCCATGCTCGATGTCTTCCGCATGGTGGATCGTGTGGCGAGGTCCGACTCGACCGTGATGATCTACGGAGAGTCCGGGACCGGGAAGGAGCTGGTCGCGCGCGCCATCCACGCCGGCTCGAACCGGCACGACGGGCCGTTCGTCCGGGTGAACTGCGGTGCGCTGACCGAGAGCCTCCTCGATTCGGAACTGTTCGGACATGAGAAGGGGGCCTTCACGGGCGCCGAGAAGCGTCGTCGCGGACGGTTCGAACTCGCGCATGGCGGGACCCTCTTCCTCGACGAGATCTCGACCATCTCGCCCGCCACGCAGGTACGGCTGCTCCGCGTCATCCAGGAGCGTGAGCTGGAGCGGGTGGGCGGCGAGGAGACCATTCCCGTGGATGTGCGGATCATCGCGGCCACGAACACCCCTGCCGCCGAGCTGCGCGAGGGGGAGCACTTCCGGGAGGACCTCTACTACCGGCTCCACGTGGTCCCCGTGCACCTTCCGCCACTTCGGGACCGGACGGGGGACATCGAGCCGCTTGCCACGCACTTCGTGAGCAAGCTCGCCACGCGTGCGAATTCTTCGGTCTCCGCCGTATCGCCGGAGACGATTCGTGTCCTCGCGGCCCACTCATGGCCGGGTAACGTCCGGGAGCTGGAGAATGTGGTCGAGCGAGCCCTCGTCATGGCCGAGGGGGACACGCTCGCGCCGCAGGATCTCCCGCCCCTCGACGGTCAGGCGGTGGCCCAGTCGAACTCGAACGGACTCGATCTGCCGAGTCACGGGCTCGACCTCACACGGACGGTCGAAGGGGTGGAGGAGCGCCTGCTCCGACAGGCCCTCGAGCAGGCGGAGGGCGTGAAGGCGGAAGCGGCCCGTCTTCTCGGTCTCAAGGCCAGCGCTCTCTACTACAAGCTCGAGAAGTACGGAATCGAGGCGTGAACACACGCCGTGCGATCGGCATACTCCGGTGGCTTCTGCCCGGACTCGCCCTGATGCTGGTCCCGGTCGCGACCGCAGGACAGTCCCTGGAAGAGCGCCGAGACGAGTACCGGGCGGCGCTTCGGGATTACGAGGCGGCGATCGCCAATCGAGAGCTGGTCGCCAACCGCTTCTACGTCCTGCTCGACTCGCTGAGTGCAGCTCGAACCACCGGTGACGAGGGTGTCATCGACGACCTGGAGGGCCGGGTTCGCAGCGCCAGCCTGTCGCTGCAGAGTGACGACGCGGTGGTGGAGGAGATGGCGGAGGCGCTCCAGGAAGCACGGGTCGCGCTTCTCGGCGTTCTCGATCAGAGGCTCGATTCGCTTCAGTTCGTCGCCGTGACCGCGACGGACCCGGTACGTCGACGCGAGGCCGGCATCGAAATCGCCTCGCTCCGCGCCCAGTACTCCGCGGTCGAAGTCGAGGACCTCCAGGATATCCTGAACGCCGACCGGGTGAGTCCCTTCGGGATCACCTGGGAGCCGCGCGACACGCCCGCGACGCTTCAGGCGAAGGCGGAGCTGCTGCAGTCGAAGGCACAGGAGATCGACGTCGAGATCGCCACGGTCGACCAGGCGCTCGAGCGCTACCGGCGGGCGGTCGAACTCGATCGAATCGCCAGCGACGCCCGTTCCACCATCGACCGGTTCGGAGACACGCAGGTCCCCGTGCGTGGTGGAACGACGGGAGCGCGTGGCGAGCAGGGAATCGTGGCCGATACCACCGGCGTGGACCTCGAGTCCCTGCCGCCCCAGGAAGCCATTTTCCGCCTGGAGCGTCATCGGGTGCAGCTCGTGTTCCTGCGAGACCAGGTCCTGCGTCGCGCGCAGGAGTTCCTGGACCGGATCCGTGGTGCCCGCGGCCTGGGAGGTGAGCGATGAGACGTTCCCCGCTGTCGCGCAGGGTGTCGGCGTGCATGGCGGCGCTGACGGTGCTGGCCGTGACCGTGGTCGGAGCCGAGGCTCAGGTTCG
>DATFJS010000459.1:0-2581 GCA_035269045.1 Longimicrobiales bacterium
CGGGGAGCATCGCGGCGTTGATCGAGTCCCGCTTCGAAACCGCATATGCCCGCCCCACCGCGCGCATCGAGTCGAGGACGCCGACGGTCGCGGCCACGTCGAGCGAGTCCGCGCGGATCCGGGTGCCGCCGGATACGGCGACGGGCTGGAGCATGTCGAGGGAATCGCGCGGCGTCATGTCCGTGTCGTCGCGCTCCTGTCGTTCGACCTCCCGTTCGGTGTCCGCGGGCGGCATCTGCACGTCGAGATCCGTCGTATCGCCTGCGAGTGCCTCGTCCGAGGCGGAGGAATCGGGTGTGGCGAGTCCCTGTCGGCGGAGCGGCGCCGCCCACAGGCCGTCGACCTGCCCCTCGACGAAGGCGATCCGGAACCAGGGGGAGTCCAGGTCGAGGTCGCGGGACACGAGCGATGCCTCCCCGAACGCCTCGATCTCGCGAATTTCGTTTTCGGGCAGGCGCACACGCACACGCCGGCCGGCGATACTGTCGCCCGCCTGGACGAGTTCGGCGTCACCCCGCAGATCGAGCGTGGTCGAGACCTGGTCGAACACGAGCGAGTCGCTGTGGGTGACGAGCGAGTCTCGCACCACATCCACGCGTCCCGTCGCCTCGAAGTAGTTCTCCCCTCGCAGGAAGATCCGATCAGCGGTCACGTCGAACGGCTCGGGCTCCGCGGCGTCCGCCTCGGCGTCCTCCGCCGGATCCACCGGCAGCACCGCGTTCGGCCGACTTCCGTCTGCCCGCGTACCCGTGACGGTGATCTCGTCCTGCGCGCGTCCCCCGCCGGCCTGGATGAAGTCGAGGTTGCGACCGGTCAGCCGTCCGCCCTCCTGGAGATCCGTCACCACGACGTCCATGACGGAATCGCCATTCGCGATGAGACGTCCGGAATCGCGGTAGTAGGAGGCCCGCGCGGCGGTGAGCGTGCGGGTCGTGTCCTGGTAGAAGACGTCGCCGATCAACTCCGCGTATCCACGCGCATCGTAGTAGGTGAGCGAATCGGCCCGGAGGATGACTCCTCCGACGCAGCGGATCCGTGCGCGCTTCACGAAGAGAATCATGCTGCTGCCGGAGGCGCGTCGATCGACGAGATCGGTCCCGGACTCGAACCGGCAGTCGTCGCCGAGCGCCTGAAGCGCGGCCGCCGGCTGCGGTGCGCCGGCGAGCAGCGTAGACACGAGGAGCAGAGAGACGGACACGTGGACGGACCGGATCATCGGGAGCGGTCGTCCTCGTCGCGGTCTTCACGACGCTCGTCGTCGAGCCCGGACCCGGTGGGGGCGGCCGTCTCCACCGTGTCGACCATCACGTCCGGAATATTCCCGACCGGCTGGGTGACCGTGATATTCCGGAACTGGAGATCCGAGACGAAGGTCGTGCCCGTCAGCGGATCGCCGTCGATGACGGCGCGGGTGACGGTGTCCGACCTGATCTCGTTCTGCTCCGGTGAATAGTAGAGGACCGGACTCTGGATGGTCGCGTTGCGGGCGAATACGTTGAGCACCGCATTGCCACGGGCTTCGAGATCCTGGGACTCCACGTCCAGCCGAGCCTCCTGCGAGGTAAGCCGGGCGCTGGCGATGCCGAGGCTGTCGAAGAAGTTCATCTGCACCCCGAACAGGCGCACGGACGACGAGTCCGTCCACTGCCACGTCGAGTCGGCGACGACCTCGGCGTTGCGCACGCCGTCCACCGTGGAGGTGAACTCGAACCCGCTCGTGATCTGGTAGTCGGTCGGGATGAAGTCGGACGGGTCCGCGACCACGCCGGTGGACTCCTCCTCGCAGGCGGCGAGGCCCAGGACCGCCACGGCGGCCAGAGGCAGGAGCAACCGACGGGACGCGGCGAGCGCCGCCCTCACGAGACACCCGCCCGCATCAGGTCGTGCAGGTGCACGACGCCGTGCACGCGACGCTCGTCGTCCACCACCGGGAGCGCCATCACACCTCGCTCCTCCATCCGGTGCACGACCGCGCTCCCCCGCTCCTCCGGTCCCGCGACGAGCGGATCGTCGGTCATCACGTCGCGGACCGGAACGCCCGGCCATCCGTCGGGGTCCCGCTCCATCAGCCGGGCGAGGTCCCCGGCGGTCACGACGCCCACCAGGCGACCGTCGTCCACGACGGGTACGGTGCCCCTCTTCTCGGCGATCGGGACCACGGCGGACCGCATCGGCGCGTCGGGCCCGATCGATGGGAAGTCGTCCGCGACCATCACGTCCGACACCGAGACGGTCAGGCGGCGACCGAGCGACCCGCCGGGGTGATAGCGGGCGAAGTCGTCCGGCTCGAAGCCGTTGAGCTGAAGCGCCACGACGGCCAGCGCGTCGCCCATGGCGAGGGCGGTCGTGGTGGAGGACGTCGGCGCAAGGTCCATCGGGCATGCCTCCTCGCCCACACCGCAGTCGAGCACGAAGCGCGCGTTTCGGCCGAGCGAGGACTCCGTGTTTCCGGTGAGCGCGATGATCGGCACGCCGGTACGCAGCAGGTAGTCGACGAGCCCCGCGAGTTCCTCCGTCTCGCCACTCTTCGACAGGATGAGGGCCACGTCGTCCGGCCCGACGATCCCGAGATCGCCGTGAA
>DATFJS010000460.1:0-3469 GCA_035269045.1 Longimicrobiales bacterium
GCGGACCCAGCACGCCCAGTCCGTCCCGGACGCCCCCCGTGCTCCCCGGCAGGCAGCAGACCACGGTTCTCCCACGGGCCCCCACGGTGACGCGGGCCAGTGGGGCGAAGGGCGTCTGCTCCTCCCCGGCCCGGACGATCGCCGCAGCCACGGCGTCCGCGGTACGGTCCAGAAGGGGCGCGACCGCCTCGGGCGTGCGGTCGCGGGGGCCGAAGCCGGTCCCACCGGTCGTGATGACGGCGTCGAGCGACCCGGACGCGTGCGCCGACGGGTCGGGCTCCCCGGTGCCGGGCATATCGCCCGTCCCGTCGATCCACGCGAGCAGAGTGCGCGTGATCTCGATCGGCTCGTCCGGCACGACGCCCGACCGCGCGATCTCGTGGCCCGCCTCGGCGGCCCACGTCTCGATGGCCGGCCCGGAGCGGTCCTCGCGGTCGCCGCGCGAGGCGGCGTCGCTCACCGTGAGCACCCCGATCCGCAGACTCACCTTCCGGCTCACTTCGCGACTCACTTCGCGACTCACCGCTTGATCGAGCCGTCCGTGTAGAACGGCGGCCGCTGCACCACCCCCGGGATGGCCTTGCCGCGGATGTCGACCGCGACCTCGGAACCCGCCTTCGCGTGGGACACCGGCACGTAGCCGAGCGCGATGCCCTCGCCGAGCGACGGGCTCATCGTGCCGCTCGTGACCACACCCTCGGGCTCGCCGTCCACCAGGATCGAGTAGCCGGGCCGGGGAATGCCCCGTTCGGTCAGCCTCAGCCCGACCAGGCGCTGCTCGACCCCACGTTCCTTCTGCGCGGCCAGCGCCTCGCGACCCACGAAGTCGCCCTTGTCCAGCTTCGTGATCCATCCCAGCGCCGACTCCAGCGGGGTGTGCGCCTCGTCGAGATCGTTTCCATAGAGCGCGTAGCCGACCTCCAGGCGAAGCGTGTCGCGCGCGCCCAGGCCGGCCGGGATCAGACCGTGCTCCGAGCCCGCCTCGATGAGCGCGTCCCAGATACCCTCGGCGCCGTCCGCCGGCACGTAGAGCTCGAAACCGTCCTCCCCGGTGTACCCCGTCGCGGAGATCACCCCGCGGACGCCGGCGACCTCCCCCTCTGCGAAGCGATAGTAGCCGATCTCGTCGATATCGACGGAGGCGAGTCCGGAGAGAATCGCCCGTGCCTTCGGGCCCTGGAGCGCCAGGAGCGCGATCTCGTCGGAGCGGTCGGTGACCCGGACGTCCATCTCCCGGGCGTGCTGGATCACCCAGGCGAGGTCCTTCGTCCGATTCGCGGCGTTCACGACCATCCACCACCGATCCTCGAATCGGTAGATGATCAGGTCGTCGAGCACGAACCCGTCCTCGTTCACCATGGCCGAGTACTGCGCCTGGCCGACCTCCACCTTCGACGCGTCGTTGATCGTGACGCGCTGGATCAGCGCGAGGGCGTCGGGGCCCTCGATCTCGAACTCGCCCATGTGGGACACGTCGAACAGCCCGGCGTCCTCGCGGACGGCCGCGTGCTCCGTTCGGATCCCCGTGGGATACTGCACCGGCATCTCGTACCCGGCGAAGGGCACCATCCTGCCCTGGTGACGGAGGTGGGCGGCGTGGAGCGGGGTGCGGCGCAGGGGGGTGTCGGTCATCTGTCGGGTCGGTGGATCGAATGGGGAATCGGGTTCGCGTCAGCCGAGGAGAGCGATCAGGAGGGCCTTCTGGACGTGCATCCGGTTCTCGGCCTCGTCGAAGACCTTCGACCGGGGCCCCTCGAACACCTCGGCGGTGACTTCCTTGCCGCGGTAGGCCGGCAGGCAGTGGAGGAAGATGGAGTCGTCCGCGGCGGCATCCATGAGGGCCTCGTCCACGCGGAAACCGTCGAAGGCGGCCTCGCGCTCCGCGGCCTCCTCCTCCTGACCCATCGACGCCCACGTGTCCGTGGTGACGACCCGCGCGCCCTCGACGGCCTCGCGCGGATCACGCATCAGCTGGATGTCGGCGTTGGCCCGACCCCACTCGACGATGCTCGGATCGGGATCGTACCCTTCCGGGCACGCCAGACGGAGCGGGAAGCCGAAGCGGCCCGCGGCGTGGATCCAGGAGTGGGCCATGTTGTTGCCGTCCCCGACCCAGGCGACCGGCACGTCGCGCAGGTTCGCGCCGAACTGCTCCTTCATCGTCATGACGTCGGCCAGCAGCTGGCAGGGATGCAGGTGGTCGGTGAGTCCGTTGATGACGGGCACGGAGGCGTATTCCGCGAACTCCTCCAGTTCGGACTGTTCGTACGTACGGACCATCAGTCCGTCCACGTAGCGGGACAGCACGCGGGCCGTATCCGCCGCGCTCTCCCCGCGTCCGATCTGCGACCCCGCCGCGTCGAGCACGATCGCGTGCCCGCCGTCGCCCAGCATGGCGGCCTCGAAGCTCACCCGGGTGCGCGTCGAGCTCTTCCGGAAGATCATCCCGAGGATCTTCCCGGCCAGCGGCCTCGGCTCACGTGCGTGGCCCTGCTTCAGGCGCACCGCGTGCACGATGATCTCCGCGAGCTCCTCCCCACCCCAGTCCCGGAGCGAGAGGAAATGCCGTACGTCCGTCCCATTGTCGTTGTTCACGCGATCTCCCCTGCTCACAGGATGTACTTTCTCAGATCTTCGTCCTGAACGATGTCCTCGAGGTGCTTCCGCACGTACGGCGCATCGATCACGATGTCGCGCGTCTCGAGCTCCGGCAGTTCGAAGAGGATCTCCTCGAGGAGGGTGGTCATGACCGTCTGGAGGCGGCGGGCGCCGATGTTCTCCATCCGGTCGTTCAACTCCGTGGCGATGCGGGCGATCTCCTCCACCCCCTCGTCATCGAAGGAGAGCGTCCCGCCCTCCGTCTCGACGAGCGCCTGGTACTGCGTCAGCAGCGCGCTGCGCGGCTCCTTCAGGATCCGCACGAACTCCTCCTCGCCCAGCGACTGGAGCTCGACCCGGATCGGGAAGCGCCCCTGCAGCTCGGGGATCAGATCGGACGGCTTCGCGACGTGGAACGCACCCGCCGCGATGAAGAGGATGTGGTCGGTCCGAACGAGCCCGTACTTCGTGTTGACCGTGGATCCCTCGACGATGGGCAGCAGGTCACGCTGAACACCCTCGCGGCTCACGTCCGGACCGGCGCCGCCGCGCTGTCCCGCGACCTTGTCGATCTCGTCGAGGAAGACCATCCCGAGGTCCTCCGTCCGGTCGAGCGCCTCGCTCACGACCTCGTCCATGTCCACGAGCTTGTCGAGCTCGTCCTGGACGAGGATACGGCGCGCGTCCGCCACGGTGACCTGCCGCCGCTTGGTCTTCTTCGGCAGCATGTCCTGCAGCATCTCGGTGAAGTTGAAGTCCATCCCTCCACCGGGATCGCCCCCACCCATCGGGATCATCATTCCGTCGATGTTCGGGGCCTGGGAGATCTCGATCTCGACCTCGCGATCCTCGAGCTTCCCGTCCTTGAGGA
>DATFJS010000461.1:0-4336 GCA_035269045.1 Longimicrobiales bacterium
TAACACTCGAGGATCGCCCGGCCGCTGCCACGTCGTCAATGCCGGTGGAAGGGCGTCGGTCGGCTCCGGCGCCGACCCATGCAGCGATTCCGTCGCCCGCCGCCGTCGGTGACGGTCGTGGATGCGTCCCGGACCGTCGCCGCCCACGTCCCCACCCGGCCAGCGACCCGGTCCGCGCTGGACCCGCCGCGGCCCGGCATCGCCGCACCGGCCCGCGCGATCCGGCTTCGCACCGTCGCCCGTCTACCGACGACGGCGTCCCGAGCAGACACCGCTCTACCAGGTCGTCCAGCACCATCTCGAGACGTATCTCGCGATGGTCGAGGAGGGCGAGGCCGACCCGCTGGCTGCATGGACCGAGCACGAGTTCCGCCGCTACCTGACCTGCGGGATCCTCGCCTTCGGATTCGCGCGTGCGCGCTGCACCGACTGCGGGCAGGAGCGGCTGGTGGCGTTCAGCTGCAAGGCGAGGTGCGTGTGCCCGTCGTGCACGAATCGGCGCATGGCCGAGGTCGCGGCCCACCTGAGCGACAGCGTGCTTCCTGCGGTTCCGGTCCGGCAGTGGGTGCTGTCCGCACCCAAGCGACTGCGCCCCCACCTGATGCGGGACGCGGACCTCGCTGGCGCGGTCCTGCGCATCCTGCTCCGGGTCATCCGGGCCGAGCTGCATGACTCCGCGCGAGGCGACCCACCGTCCGACGCCCGCCTCGGTGCCGTGTCGTTCCTGCACCGCTTCGGCTCCGGCCTGAATCCGCATCCCCACTTCCATCTGGCAATCACCGACGGACTCTTCGCGCGGGAGGACGGCGAGGATGGCGGCCCGCTCCACTTCCACCCGGCGGTCGGCCTGGACGCCGAGCGCGCCCGCGCGCTCACGCCGATCGTCCAGCGACGGATCCTGAAGCTCTACGTCCGTCGCGGGCTTCTCTCAGACGCCGACGCGGCCGACATGCTCACCTGGAGGGGCACGGGTGGCTTCAGCCTGGACGGCTCCGTGCGGATCGCGGGGCACGACCGGGCCGGGCTCGAGCGGCTTTTGCGGGACTGTGCGCGCCCCCCCTTCGCGCTGCACCGACTTCGTCCCGAGTCGTCGCGGGTGCCGTTGAGCTCGTCCGACGCCCGGCTCGTCTACGAACTGCCACGGCCGGCTCGTGACGGACGCACCCGGATCCGGCTCTCGCCCCTCGAGCTGCTCGACCGTCTCGCCCGCCTGATTCCGCCGCCGCGTGTCCACCGGCACCGCTATCACGGCGTCTTCGCCCCGAACGCGACGTGGCGGAGGGAGGCGACGCGCTACGGGCGCGAGGACATGGACGATGCCGGAAGCGACGCCGAGCCGAACGAGGGAAAGGGCACCGACGCGCTCGTCCCCTCGTGCGGTCACGGGGCCGACCGCGGCCCGCGCCGTCGGTGGGCACAGCTCCTCGCGCGCGTCTACGAGGTGCACCCGCTACGGTGTCCCGCCTGCCATGGTCAGATGCGCATCCTCGCCTTTCTGACCGACCCAGCGGTCGTGCGCCCGATCCTTCGGCACCTGCGCATCCCGGAGCATCCACCCCCGGTCCGCCCCGCACGAGGGCCACCGCAGACCGAACTGCTCGCGGTCGATTCGCCCTCACCGTGGGATCACGGCGGCCAGGCCACCTCGGGCCGCGACCCCTTCGACCAGAGCCTCCCCGGAGACGACGGGACCTGGAGCGCCTGAGCCGACGCCCCGAAGGACCGGGGCTCGGCCGCCGCCTGCCGTCCACCCGCCCGGCTGGGCATCGTCGTGACCCGCTCGATCATCCCGCTCCCTCCCGGGTCGATCGGGCCACCGAATCCGCCCGAACCCCGTGCTTGACCGGCCGCACGCACGGGCCCCACTCTCGACGCGCGTCCCGTCGCGGCCGAGCGATGCCGGTTGGATCGCCTATCCCTACACCGTGATGCGAAGTCCGCGGATGCAGGGCTTCCCGCTCCGCTTGCCCGGCTCGATGGTGATGCGCTCTTGGTAGTTCATACGTTCGGTACCCCGATGGCTGCCGGAATGCGTCCGCCACGTTCCCGAACACTCGCCCGGAGACCTACTTCGCAGCAAGCTTCCCGTCCGTTCGAGCAACTTCTGATAACGTGTCGGGGTTGCCGGCGCGGCCCGAGAACCGGGCCGTCCAGACGCGCCGGCCCGATCACGCTCCTGCTACTGCTCGAACACCCCGGAGCGCTGGAGGCCGTGATTCACCGAAGTGAGCGTGAGCGAACGGAGGCGGCAACCTTCAGTTACAGGACGTGGCCACCTCGCGATGCAGTGAGCTTGCTCTCGACAACGGAGATCGAGGACAAAGACGGATCTCGGCGTCATGATCGAGTCCACCGGTCGTTGATAGCCACTGCCTTCCCAACAAGGCCGCGCTGTGGGCTGTCCCGAAGACCGATTCCAGCGCCCGAAGTGCACCGCGACGGTCTCGGATGCCGTCCCACCCACGTTCCGGACCGACCAGGCGCTGGACTCGGCCGGACCGCCGGACCCGTCCTGACCATCCCGGACCGTCCAGCTTCACGCCGTCGCCCGTCTACCGTCGTCGGCGACCGGAGGAGACGCCGCTCTACCAGGTCGTGCAGCATCACCTCGAGACCTATCTCGCGATGGCCGAGGCGGGTGACGTACCGCATCTCCCTCCCTGGACCGAGCACGAATTCCGCCGATACCTCACCTGTGGCATCCTGGCGTTCGGATTCGCCAGAGCGCGCTGTAATGACTGTCGCCAGGAGCGGCTGGTAGCCTTCAGCTGCAAGGGACGCTGCGTCTGCCCCTCACGCACGAACCGACGCATGGCCGAGGTGGCCGCCCACCTGAGCGACAGCGTCGTCCCAGTGGTCCCGATGCGGCAATGGGTGCTATCGGTGCCCAAACGGCTGCGGCCCCACCTCACGCGGGACTCCGAACTGGCAAGCGCGGTGCTGCGCATCCTGATTCGGGCCATCCGCAGCGAGCTCCGATCCTCGAGCGGTGTTCGAATACCCAGTGATGCCCGCCTGGGCGCCGTCTCCTTTCTGCACCGCTTCGGCTCCCGCCTCAATCCTCATCCCCATTTCCATCTGGCGCTCACCGACGGGCTGTTCGCGAGGCAGGGCGACGCCGACGATGCTCCGCTTCGTTTTCACAGCGCGGTCGGGCTCGATGCCGAGCGTGCACGGGCTCTGACGCCGACCGTGCAGCGTCGGATTCTCAAGCTCTACGTGCGGCGAGGTCTGCTCACCAAGGCCGACGCCCACGACATGCTCACGTGGCGCGGCACCGGGGGCTTCAGCCTCGACGGCTCGGTACGAATCGCCGCCCACGACCGAGCCGGTCTCGAGCGCCTGCTTCGGTACTGCGCCCGCCCACCCTTCGCGCTGCACCGCCTTCGGCCCGAGTCGACGCGGGTCCCGCTCAGTTCTGCGGACGCCCGTCTGATCTACCAGCTGCCCCGCCCCTCATACGACGGACGCACCCGCGTCCGCCTCAGCCCCCTCGAGCTGCTCGATCGCCTCGCACGCCTGCTGCCACCGCCGCGCATTCACCGGCACCGCTACCATGGGGTCTTCGCGCCCAACGCGAAGTGGCGCAGAGAGGCCACCCGCTACCGGCGGGAAGATGAGGAGGACGCTGGGAGCGACGCGCCGGACGGGAGCACCAGCCTATCGTGCAGCCACGCGATGGACCGTAGCCCCCGACGCCGGTGGGCTCAGCTGCTCGCCCGCGTCTACGAGGTCCACCCCCTACGCTGCCCCGCCTGCCACGGCGAGATGCGCATCCTCGCCTTCCTCACCGACCCCGCGGTCGTCCGACCCATCCTGCGACACCTGCGGATCCCCGAGCAGCCGCCCCCCATTCGTCCGGCCCGGGGGCCGCCGCAGACCGAGTTGCTGGCGGTCGATCCGCCCTCACCCTGGGATCAGGCGAACCAGCGGAACCACGCGACCCCCGGACGCGACCCCTTCGATCAGAGCCTGCCCGGAGACGACGGGACCTGGAGCGCCTGAAACGCAGACCCTTCGTGGCTCGGCCGCCGCCTGCACACGTGCTGCCCAACGGAGTATCACGCCGACGCAGAGCAGCATCCGACGCGACGCACTCCGAGTACCCCCTCGAGACACCTTGGCCGCGACACGACCAGCGCGCTTGCGCGCCTCGCGCGCACCCCGCCACGTTCCGATCCTCCGCGACGGACCCCGGTTGGATTTCCTTCTATGGGGCAGGCCGTCAAGACGCACGTCGACGACACGCTGTCCGATATTGTTTTGACGGCCAGCGTCCGTTGTTTCAGGCGCCCGGGACGGTGGGGTGCGGAGTGAGATCGAGCGTTCGGGGGTG
>DATFJS010000462.1:0-11591 GCA_035269045.1 Longimicrobiales bacterium
CACGACCGACACCGCTCGGTGGACGACGAGCCGTACGGTGGCGGGGCGGGGATGGTCATGAAGCCCGCCCCCTTCTTCGAGGCGATCGACGATCTCGCGCCGGCCGGCCCGATCGTGCTCGTGTCCGCGCGCGGCCGTCCCTTCCGCCAGGACGATGCGGAACGCCTCGCCGGGGCGTCGGAGGTGACCTTCCTGTGCGGTCACTACAAGGACGTCGATCAGCGGGTCGCGGACCACCTGGCGACCGAGGAGCTGTCTCTGGGAGACTTCGTGGTCTCGGGCGGAGAGTACGCGGCTCTCGTGATGACGGATGCGATCGTCCGACTCCTGCCCGGCTCGCTCGGCGACCCGGAGGCGGCGGAGACCGACTCGTTCCACGCCGGAGCGGGGCTGAGTGCACCGTCGTATACCCGGCCCTCGGAGTACCGAGGCCACACCGTCCCGGAGGTTCTGCTGAGCGGAGACCACGGACGAATCGCCGCGTGGAGGGCCGAGCAGGCGGAGGAGATGACGCGCCGGATGCGGCCGGATCTCGCCGAGGAGAGGGAGGCCGATTCGGACCGAACGTCCGAAGACGAGCCGACCCACGACTCCCGGTAGGCAGGGGCTCCTCGTCGGGGTTGCATCGACCCTCTCGCCCCCGGCGTACGCGTCCATGTAGCGCGGCCCTTCACCCGTTGGGGGGAGCACATTATCTTCTAGGGCTGTTGAAGTCTGCGCCCGGGTAGGGGCCGTTCCAGAGAGGAGAATACCATGTCAGATCTGCTTCGCGACATCGTCGCCGATGAACTCCGGACCGACGTTCCCGAGTTTTCGCCCGGAGACACCGTGCGCGTGAACTACCGCATCCGTGAGGGCAGCAAGGAGCGGATCCAGGCCTTCGAAGGCATCTGCATCGGCCGACGCGGGGGCGGGATGAGCGAGACGTTCACCGTCCGAAAGATCTCTTCCGGGATCGGCGTCGAGCGTGTCTTCCCGATGCACGCGCCCACGGTCGAAGGCGTCGAGGTCGTGCGTCGCGGTCGTGTCCGTCGCGCCAAGCTCTACTACCTCCGGAATCTCCGCGGCAAGGCCGCGCGGATCCGGGAGCGCCGCTCCTGACCGATACGGACGGCCCGGCGATGACGCCGGATTCCGTCACGGACAGGCGAGTCGACCGGCTCCAGGATCCCCTCGAATACGAGAGGGGGTTCTGGAGCCGGGGTCGTTCAAGGGTCTGCGGTGTCGACGAGGTGGGGCGCGGCCCCCTGGCCGGGCCGGTCCTGGTCTGCGCCGTGGTGCTGCCGGTCGACCTCCACGTCGAGGGTGCGCGCGACTCGAAGAAGCTGTCGCGGGACGCGCGCCGGGCCCGCTGCCGGGACATCCTCGACCGCGTGCCCGACGGGGACGTGTCGCTCGGTGCCGCCTCCGTGCGGGAGATCGAGCGGCTCAACATCCTCGGCGCGACCCGGCTCGCGATGCGGCGGGCTCTGGAGGCTCTCGCGGCCCCGTGGGACCATCTGGTGATCGACGGGCTCCCCATGAAGGGGGTTCCGGACCACGACGCCGTGGTCGGCGGAGACGACCGGGTCCATTCGATCGCATGTGCGTCGATCGTCGCGAAGGTCGTCCGGGACGATCTGATGCGTCGACTCGCGGTGCGGTATCCCGTCTACGGGTGGGAGCGCAACGCGGGGTACGGTACCGTCGACCACCGGGAGGCCATCACGCGTCACGGCGCCACGCCGCATCATCGACGGAGCTTCCTGGGCGTCCAGTACGGACTCGACCTGTGAGGATGTTCGGGCATGCCGGTGGACTGCGCGGGCATCTCCCATAGCTTGATAGGTTCGACCCGGTAGCTCAACTGGCAGAGCAGGCGACTTTTAATCGTCAGGTCGTGGGTTCGATCCCCACCCGGGTCATTGTGTACACGCTGTACAACTAATAAAGGAACAAAAGTTGTACAGGGTCGTATTCGTGGCTCCATGACTCTTTCGAATGACACAATGGAGCAGCCATGAGCGCTACGAATACCTGGCCGGATCTCGCGATCGGCCTCTACGACAAGCTGACCGGACGGGACGCCGAGATCACCTACGAGATGGACGACCTCGTGGTCGAGGTGCCCTCTCGCGTCGGCGACGATGCGACGCACACCCCCTGGAAGCTCAACGGCACGGTTCGGATCCGGACGCGGGACGGCGCCACATCGTGAAGGACCGGGGCCTTGTCGTCGAGGGGCATTGCACGGTGGAGTCGCCGATGGGCGCGCTCGCCGTGTCCTTCGCCGACGAGGGAACGAGCATCGTTCCGTCGGGCCCCGTGACCGTGCTGCGCGCTCTCCTGTGGCTGGCCTCGGGTCGGCGCAGGAGGGCGGTGCGGCGGGTCGTCGATCGACTCTCCGACGCGACCGGGCGACCCGTGCACGTACGAGTGGCTCCCGGAGTCCGCATCCCCGTCGCGCGGTAGCGTCACGCCCGAAATCCGGCGATCTTCCGCGCTTCGATCGTTGATTCAACAAGCCCCGTGAGACCCCGGCGTGGACATCCTTCAGGCCCTCGGCAACCTCGGAGAATTCATCGGCGCCATGGGCGTCGTGATCTCCCTGATCTACCTCGCGCAGCAGCTGAGTTCGAACAGCCGCGCCGTTCGCGCGTCATCGTTCAACTCGATGGTGCAGAACAGTCTGCGCCTGCTCGAGCAGCTCTACCTGGACAGCGAGTTCGCGGACTTCATGGCGAGGACCGAGAATCGGCCCTACGAAGAGCTTTCGCCTGCGGAGAAGATCCGCTGGGACGCGTTCATGCTCGCCGTATACCGCCACTACGGGAATCTCGTGTACCAGCACCGCGTGAATGCGCTCGACGAGCAGATGTGGGAGGCCTACCGTGCCGACCTGAAGGAGGCGGTGAGCACCGCCTCGTGGCGCGCCTGGTTCGATCGCAACCGGGCGGTGGTGTCGACCGCGCTCCAGGACGAGGTCGACTGCATCCTGACCGAACTCGAAACGGAGGCATCCGCCCGCGGCGGATCCACCGGCGAGACGGTGATCGCAACGGCCTGAGCGAGAACGGCCCGAGCGAGCGCCGTGCGACGAGGTCGATCAGTCGTCGTCGTCGCCGGCCAGCAGTCCGAGGGTGAGTGAAACCACACTTACCGCGATGGACCCGATGAACGCGGACCCCCATCCGTCCACCGCGAACTCGGTGACCAGCGCCGCCGTGAGCATCAGCAGCGCCGCGTTGATGACGAAGGTGAAGAGCCCCAGCGTCACGAACAGCAGGGGAAGCGACAGCAGCATCAGCACGGGCTTGAGGATCGCATTCACCAGTCCGAACACCAGCGCGATCCAGAGCACGTCCAGGAATCCGTCCGACATGCGGATTCCGGGCACCCACCACGCGGCGATCGACAGTGCCAGGGCGTTGATGAACAGTCGGATCGCGAAGTTCTTCATCGACCCACCCTCTCTGGAGTTCCTCGTTCACGAGCCCGCATCTTCATCTCCTGTTCCAGTGCGGCGAGTTCGAGTTCGTCCCGGAATGCGTAGCGCGTCGGGTCGTCGAGGTACAACGTCTCGTCCGCCTCTTCATCCTGGGCCGCATCGTCCCTGTCGTCCATCGGAGCGCCGCGGGAAAGCTGGGCGTCGAAGTTCCCCAGGTCCCGCTCCGACTCGGCGACCGCGTCGTCCCCGCTGTCGTACACGATCGAGCCCACTCCCCGTCCCAGCGCCCTCCGGCGTCGGACCTCCACCGCGGTTTCGATCTCGGTCCGGAATTGCGGGAACCGGAACCGCGTTTCGCCCTCGGCGGTGACGTCGACCTCGCCGTCGAATTCCGCCACGAGTCGGTCGAGCGCATCCCGCGTGCGCTTTTCCGCCTTCTTCGGTCCGAGCGCCTCCCGGACCGCCTCCACGGCTTCCGTCTCGGAGACCCAGCCGGCCTCGTCGCCCGACAGCGTCTCTCGCGTGATGATGCCCAGGAGAACGCGCCGCACGTTCCGCCCGCGGCGCCTCCGATTCTCCCGGGCCACGGAGAAACGGCGGAGCAGGGGAATCCCGAAGAAACTCGCGCTGAAGAGGGCCGGAAACACCGAAAGTCCGAAGAGCGCGAGCGGCCCCTGGATCCCCAGCGCCGGAAGGATCAGCCACGGAGCGGACACGGCTGCGGCAAGGTTGAACCCGTTGATGAGGGTGACGGCCACATTCGAGCCGAGGCTGTTCCCGGTCACCGGGAGGTCCGGCTCGAGCCGTCGCCACGCCGGCGGAGGACGGCGCTCCGCACGGTCGGCATCGGCGGAGATCATGAGCTGGGGGAAGGTGTAGACGACCCCGGCAGCGGTAGGCTCCGCTTCTCCGTCGTGCGCGGCCATCAGGCGGCCCAGCTCCTCCTCGGCCTCCTCCGCCTCCATGCCGGTGGCCTGTACGAGGTCTGCCGCGGTAAGTACTCCGCCCCGCGTCCGCGCCAGTCGCAGGAGCTTCCGGTCGCGGCGCTCCGGCGTGTCCTCCGGCCGGTCGGGCCCGAAGACGTAGGCGAATACCTTCTTGTAGAAGGGCGGACCCTTCTTCTTTCCACGCCGATCGTCCGTGCGGCCGTACCGATCGCCGTAGTAGGGGCGTCCCCACCCCCAGTTGGGCGACCAGATCCAGTACCAGAGCCAGAAGTTCGGGAATCCGACGCCGCCGCGACCTCCCCGGTCCCCGCCGCCCAGGTCGAGGTCCGCATCGCCGTCCTTGTTCAGCGCGAGGATGGCAGCCACCGCGAGGACGATGAAGAGGACGAAGTAGACCAGAAGGACGACGGCGATCGAGGCCTTGTAGACAGCCTTGAACACATCCCAGGCCTTCTCGCGGAACCGCACCAGTGGTGGTGCGTGGTCACGGTCCAGGAACCGGGGGTCGAAGCGATAGAGCAGATCTCCCCGCTCCCCCACCGCGAGGTGCCCCTGGTACTGCTCCAGAAGCTCCCGCAGCGCGGCCTCGGCCTCGGGCTGCGCGAGTCCCGTCTCGGTGGCGACATCCCCCACCGTCGCGACGCCGTCCAGTCGTTTGACGGCGCGACGAGCGGAGCGCGTCTGTTCGAGGGTCGCAAGCGATCCGGTCGAGGTGTCGGGCGTCATGCGTGATCGAATGGGGTGGAGGGGGCGAGCGAGCCGCCGATGCTCTATTGTACACGACTACGAACGAGCGATCCCTCGGATTCATCCGGAGCGTCGTCCGGACGGTCGCCACGAAGGCCGCCGCCCGCCCCTCGCCGGACCCATCACCGCACGCCGACATGCGCCCAGACTCCAGCGAATACGCGCCCTACTACGCCGGCTACGTGTCGCTCGTACCCGACGGAGACATCGACCGGACCCTCACCGAGCAGTTCGACGACACGGTGGCGCTCCTGCGCCGCGCGACGCCCGAGCAGGAGGTCGCCGGCTACGCCGAGGGGAAGTGGAGCGTCCGCGAGGCACTCGGTCATGTGGTCGAGACCGAGAGGATGTTCATGGCCCGTGCGTTGTGGTTCGCGAGGGTACCGGGCGCCGATCTGCCCGGAATGGACCAGGACGCGTGGGTGCGCACCGGCGGGCATCAGGCTCGTACGGTGGCCGATCATCTGGACGAATGGACGGTTGTCCGGGCGAGCACCGTGGCGCTCCTCGAGGGGCTGCCCGACGACGCCCACGAACGCGCGGGGATCGCTTCGGGCGTACGCTTCACGGTCCGTGCGTTCTTCTGGATCGTCGCGGGACACGAGCTCCATCACCGCAGGCTGTTCACCGAGCGGTACGGGCTCGCGTGACGTTCCAGAGCATCGAGCGGCCCGCTGGCGAAATCGGGCAGTGTAGCGGCACCTCGGCGGGCACCGGATGGGCGTTGCCCTCGGGCAGCATCTGCCTCATCATGCCGTCCGGTCCGTGCCGAGACGCGGTGCCGGCGCACGACAGAGCATTTCGGGGGGCGCGACCCGTCCCACCGTTTCTTCAGGAGGAATCAGAGTGGGGAAGACGATGAAGGTCGTGGTCACCCTGGCACTCGTCGCCGCGACGGCGACGGCTGCCGAGGCGCAGCAGGCCTACCGGTCGTACGATCAACTCACGGAGGCGATCCAGTCGCTCGTGGGCGGCTCCGACGCCGCGAGTGTCGAGTCGATCGGGGAATCGCGGGACGGACGCGACGTCTGGCTGGTGACGCTCGCCGGTGACGGTCCGTTGCCGGCGGAGGATCGACCCGGGATCATGGTGGTGGGAACGCTCGAGGGAGATCACCTGATCGGCGGTGAGATCGCGGTGGAAGCGATCCGCTGGCTGCTCGAGCAGGACGGATCGAACGACGAGGTGACGCGGCTGCTGTCCGAGAACGTGGTCTACGCCGTGCCCCGCCTGAATCCCGACGGCGCCGAGGCCTACTTCGGCGACCTGGCCTGGGGACGGCGTGGAAACGCGTGGCAGGAAGACGACGACAACGACGCACGCATGGCCGAGGACGGGCCGAACGACCTGAACGGCGACGGCGTCGTCACGGTCATGCGCGTACCCGACCGGTCCGGTGACCTCATTCCCCATCCCGACGATCCGCGCCTGATGAAGGAGGCGGACCCCGTCGAGGGTGAGAGCGGCACGCACACCATGTACCGGGAAGGCACCGACGACGACGGCGACGGCTTCATCGCCGAAGACGGACCCGGCGGCGTCGACCTCAACCGCAACTTCCAGCACGAGTATCCCTACTGGGAGGCCGACGCGGGCCGCCACATGGTGAGTGAGCCGGAGAGCCGGGCGATCATGGACTTCATGGTCGACAACCGGAACATCGCGGCCATCCTCACCTTCGGGCACACGGACAACCTCGTGGAGCCGCCGAACGGTCAGGGCAGGCTCGCCTCCCCGCGGACCATCTCGCTGATGGACTGGGCGGAGATGTCGAACGCGGACGTGTTCGACGTCGGCGTGTTCGGGGGGCAGACCAACTTCGGAAACCTCCAGCAGCGCGGTGCGCAGCTGGGTCGGGACAACCCGCCCGAGCAGGGACGCCGCCCGGTCACGACGTACAACGGTCAGGACCGGCCGTACTTCGCGACGGTATCGGACGCGTATCGCGAGATCACCGGGATCGAGGAGACCGGGTATCATCGTGCTCCCGAGGGCGCCTTCTTCGAATTCGGCTACTTCCAGTACGGCGTTCCGTCCTTCTCGACGCAGGGGTGGGCGATGCCGGAGGCCGAGGGCGACACCTTCGACCAGCGCCTCCTGAACGCCATGGACGCGGCCGGCTCGGACGGGTTCGTCGACTGGGAGCCCTTCACACACCCGACGCTGGGCGAGGTGGAGATCGGGGGCTTCCATCCATACATGGCGGTGAACCCACCGCCCGACGTGATCCCCCAGCTCGGGGCCGCGCACGGCGAGTTCATCGCGCGTCTCGGCGGGATGCTTCCGAACGTGCGGTTCGTCGAGGCCACCGCCGAGGCGATCGGTGGTGGGCTCTGGAAGGTGGATGCCACCGTCGAGAACGCCGGCTACTTCCCGACGGCGCTCGCGCACGGCCAGGTGAGTCGCAGCGTCGACCCGACGCTCGTGCAGATCCAGGTGGATCCGGAGGCCGTCGTCTCCGGCGACGCGAAGTCGGCACGCACGGCCCGTATCGACGGCTCCGGCGGAACCGCGAACTACTCATGGATCATCCGGGGAAGCGCCGGACAGACGATCGAGATCACGAGCCGTGCCCAGAAGGGTGGGCGGGACTCCATAACCGTGACGCTGAGGTAGACCGATGACGAACGCACGAAGGACCACAGCACCGCGTACGCCTCTTCGGACGATCCTGAATGGCGCGACGATGCTCGCCGTGGCCGTGTCCATGGCGGTCAGCGCCACACCGGCGACCGCGCAGATCACGACCGGCTCCGATCCCGAGCACGAACTGATCTTCAGCTGGGATCGCTGGCTGGACCACGACGAGCTGAACGAACGCATGGAAATCATGGCCGACCAGTGGCCGGAGTTCCTGACGCTCGAGACGATCGGTCAGTCGTACGGCGGCCGTGATCTCAAGATCATGACCATCAACAACCCGGAGACGGGCGACGAACTCGACAAGGCCGCGATGTTCATCGAGGCCAACGTCCACGGGAACGAGATCCAGGGCGGCGAGGTCGTGATCTACACGATCTGGTACCTCATGGAGAACTACGACCGGATCCCCGAGATCCGGCGCCTCGTGGACGAGCGGGTTTTCTACCTGCTGCCGAGCGTGAATCCGGACGGCCGTGACTGGTTCATGGACCAGACCGGCTCCGGTGCCCGGACCGGGCACGTGCCGGTCGACTCGGACGGCGACGGCCTCTTCGACGAGGACGGCCCGAACGACCTCAACGGCAACGGGGTCATCGAGCAGATCCGCAAGTACGTGCCGGGAGCGGGCGATTTCATCATCGACCCGGACAACCCGAACAGCCTGCGCAGGGTCGGCCCCAACGAGCGGGGCGACTGGATCCTGCTCGGCTCCGAGGGAATCGACGACGACGGGGACGGCCGCGTCAACGAGGATCCGCCGGGTGGCTACGACCCGAACCGGAACTACCCGTCGGACTGGCAGCCCGAGTACGTGCAGGGCGGGGCGATGAACTATCCCTTCGAGCTGCCCGAGCCGCGGGCGATCGAGGAGTTCATGGTGTCCAAGCCGAACATCGCGGGGTCGCAGTCCTTCCATAATACCGGCGGAATGATCCTCCGCGGGCCGGGTGCCGCCTGGTACGGCGACTACCCGCAGTCGGACGTCCGCGTGTACAACGAGCTCGGCGAGAATGGTGAGCGGATGCTCCCCTGGTACGACTACTTCGTCGTGTGGCAGGGCCTGTACGCCGTGCACGGTGGACAGCTCGACTGGGCGAACGACGGCCACGGTGCCGTCGGCTTCTCGAACGAGCTCTGGAACGGCGGGCAGTACTATCAGTCGCCGCTTCTCACCGAGCAGCAGCGGGACGAGGACACCCCGATCGGAGGAGGCCGCAGCAACTACTTCTTCGACGACTTCCTGACCTTCGGCCGCAACTACGTCGAGTGGGCGCCCTTCGATCACCCGCAGTACGGGGAAGTCGAGATGGGTGGCTTCCGGAAGCTCCAGGGCCGGGTGAACCCGCGCTTCATGAGCATGGAGCTCTTCCACCGGAACATGGCCTTCACGCTCTATCAGGCCGACGAGATGCCGCTCATGTCGATGGGTGAGGCCGAAGTCGAGCGGGTGTCGGGCAACACCTTCAAGGTGCGTGTACCGATCCGCAACGAGCGGCTCATGCCGACGATCCTCGAGCGCGCGCGCCGCTACAACGTCGTGGACCCGGACATCCTGACGCTCGAGGGTGCCGACGTGCTCATGGCCGGATGGGTCGACGAGCACAACTTCGAGGGAACGGTCGACCGGATCGATCAGGCCGAACTCGACCGGATCCTGATTCGGAGCGGACATCCCGGACGTACCACACGGTACATCGAGTACCTCGTGCAGGGCTCGGGCAACGTGACGATCGAGTACGCTTCGCAGAAGGGCGGCACGGTCTCGACGACGGTCGCGCTGAACTAGCGTCGACGCCCCTTCGCGGGTGTCCGGACAAAAGGGGGGCGGGGCCGATTCGGCCCCGCCCCCCTTCGTGCGTCCCATCCCGGCTGCGGTGGCCTCAGCCACCCTCAGGCGACTCCGTCTCCAGTCGCTCCGCACGAAGATGGTCCCGAACGGATGGCCGAGTCGTTCGACCGTCGCTCCGTCATGCCTGCGGGCCCCCTGTCGGGATCGGGTTCCTGCACGGGACGATCGCGGACGGCGTCCGGGACGGATGTGAGGAGATCCCGCCAGCCGCCGTATCGACGGCCGACGCGACGAGCGCTACCCTGCGCCCGGTACCTTCGACCGACACCGAAAGCTGTCGCGTCGACCCGGGATCGCGGTGACAGGTTCTCTTGATCCCGTGGCTGTCCGGAGCGGAGGGAGGCGCCGCCGGCCCTCCAAAGGTCACCCCCGGAAGGTCAGAAGAGCTTCCGGATCCGGTCGAACCCTTCCCGGATCTCCTCGCCGAGCATTTCCAGCGCGGTGCCCACGTCCTCGCCGGCATCGTCGGCCTCTTCGCCGAGGACCTTGAGACGGCCACGGAGCCGCTCGACCTTGCCCTGCAACTCCTGCCATTCCTCTTTCGCCTCGAGCTTGGCGAGGCCGAACTTCATCTTCAGTTCGTCGCGCTCCTGCTCCACGCGCTCCAGCAGGCTCTTCAGCTGTTCCTTGCGGTCCGACATGATGGTGCACTCCTCGGCCTTCGGGTGAATCGATGACTCTTCTGAATCTAACGCCTGAAGCGGCCCGTTCGAGGGTGATCCCGAATGGCCGTCGGCGATCGGGTGTGACACCGCGGCCCGGGCCTTGCATGAGGTGCGAGGAGCGCATCCCGACGTTGTTTCTTCGACTCCGTCCACGTCACGTCATGTCCAGGACCGAACGAGTATCCCGACTCGCCCTGCTGCTCTTCGCCGGATCGTACCTCGCATGTTCGGGGAGCGCTCCCGCCCCCGCATCCGGGGACGGGTCTCTGGTCTGGGTGTCGGCGGACTACTCGGGCGGGCGGCAGTGCGCCCCGAGAGAGGACTACTCTCCGCCCGACACTCGGAGGGTGCTCGAAGAGGCCGGCGTGACGGTCGAGGATACCGCGATCCTCGACCATGTGGTCTGCTCGAGCTGCGAATGTCCCGCCTACGCGGCCACCCACTATGCCCTCGTGCCGACGTCCGATCTGGCGAGCGCCGATTCAGCCGGGTTCGCTCGCGCGGAGGAGCCGCCGGCCGACGCCACGTCGACCGGGAGTGGAGTGGATACGCAGGCGGTGGATACCGCCGCGGGCCCGGTCGCATTCCGGGGGCTCGGCCAGGAACCCGGATGGATGCTCGACATCGTACCCGGCGAGCACATCCATTTCCGGTACGACTACGGAGAGCGGGAGGTCTCCCTGCCCGTGCCGGACCCGGAGACCACGCGAGACCGAACCATCTATCATGCCACGACCGACGCGCACGACCTGCGCGTGGAGATCCGGCACACCGCGTGCACCGACGTGATGAGCGGCCAGTCCTTCGAATCGACGGTGACGGTAACGCTGGACGGCCAGGAATATCACGGTTGCGGACGACGTCGCTGACGACGTCGCTGACGAAGCTTCATCCCGTCGGACTTCATCTCGCCCGGGGGCCTGCCCGGCCGAGTCCCGCGCTACCGGAACGTCAGCCCCCGGGACCGCGCGCGACGCCTTCCCAGTCGGGGTCGGCGGCGCCGATCCACAGACCCGTCGCCGGGTCCCGCTGGATTCCGTGGACACGCCCGAACGCCCCGGAGCGCTCGACCTCCTGTACCTCGAGACCCATCGCTCGCATTTCCGCGACTTCCGCCTCGGTCCAGCCGATCATCGGGGACGTCTCCACCCGGAGGGCTCCGTCGTATCCGCCCACCGCGCGGGGGGCCTCGAGGGCTTCCGGGAGGTCCATCCCGAAGTCGATGACGCGCGTCACGGCGTGGACCACGGCCGGGGGGATCATCCCGCCGCCGGCGGCTCCGAGGACGAGGACGACCTCACCATCCCGGGCGA
>DATFJS010000463.1:0-7460 GCA_035269045.1 Longimicrobiales bacterium
CCGTGATCCGTACGAAGGTGCACGGGAGCCCGGCCCAGGTGGATTCGCCCTGGATCGAGTGGAAGATCTCCGTGATCCGGAGGAAGGGCGCGGGTGACGGATCGATCACGGTCCGCTCACCGTCCCTTCGGCCACAGGAATCCGAAGGGCGTCTCCTGCACGATGCTGCCCGCCATGAAGAGCATGTACGCCGGTCGCTCGGCGAGTCGGCGCATCAGATAGGGGTACCATGCCTCGCCGAAGGGGATGTAGGCGCTGACTCGCCAGCCGTCCTTGGCGAGACGCTGCTGAAGGTCTCTCCGGACGCCGTACAGCATCTGGAACTCGAATCCGTCGGCGCCGATCCCCTCGCGCTGCGCGAAGTCGAGGGTCGCCTCGATCATCCGTTCGTCGTGCGTGGCGATGGCCGGGTAGGTCCCCTCCGCCAGCAGGAGCTGCGTGAGCTCGACGAAGCTGCGGTCCACCTCGTCACGCGTCTGGAACGCGACCTCGGGCGGCTCCGCGTACGCGCCCTTGCAGAGGCGGACCTGGGCGCCGAGCCGATTCATGTGATGAACGTCCCCGAGCGACCGGTGCAGGTAGGCCTGGAGAACGACACCGATGTTGCGCCACCCGTCGTTCCAGAGGTCCTCGAAGGCGTCGAGCGTCCGCTGCGTGTACTCCGACGACTCCATGTCGAAGCGGAGGAAGACCCCACACTGCTCCGCGGTGTGCAGGACGCGCGAGAGGTTGTCGCGAAGAAAGGCCTCGCCGATGTCCTGACCGAGCTGCGTGAACTTGAGCGAGGCGTTCGACCGCAGCCCCTTTGCCCGAATCCGCTCCATGAGCTCGACGTAGACGTCGGCGGCACGTCGTGCCTGCGCCTCCGAGTCGACCGACTCGCCGAGGTAGTTGGCGATCGCGTTCATTCCCGCGGCGTTCGCGTCCTCGATCGCCTTCAGGAGGTGATCGACGTCCTCGCCGGCGACGAAGCGCCGTGCCATGCCGCGCAGCGGCGTTTCGGTCACGACCTTCTTCGCGACGGTCGACTGCCCCATGTAGATGAGGGAGTTCCTGAGCAGATCGGCGTTCAATCCATATCCCCGGTTCGTTCGTGACGAAGCGAGATCGCCTCGTCGAGCCACGTCTTCACCTGCGCGAGCGACGCCCGTCCGGCATCGCGTCGCACATCCTCCTCCGTGCGCCCTCGCCAGAGCGTGGGCGATTCCGCATGCCCGACCACACCGACGCCGGTGTCGGCCCACCGCAGAAAGACGAGATACCCCTCCCACGGGGCTCTGAGATCCGGCGTGCGCTCGGCCTCGATCGAGACGGTGTACGGATGACCGTCGGATCCTTCGAAGGCCGGCGGTCGTTCGTGTACCCGGAAGTACCCCCCGAGGGTGGCATCTTCCGCGCCATGCACGTCTTCGTCGATGTCGTCATGCACGTCTTCGTCGATGTCGTCGCGCGCAGCTTCCCCGTCGTGGGAGGCGGGCGAGGCCCCGCGCGTCGGCTCGGCTTCGGCATCGGGCATGGTGAAAAGGTAACGAACAGGGTGGACGCCGCGGGAGCGGTCCGGCAGCTTGCGGACATGACCGCCGATCCGACGATGTACGCCGCCCGATTCGCAACGCACGGCTCACCCGACGTGCTGACCCTCGACGAGATTCCGATTCCCGAACCGGGACCCGGCGAGGTCAGGATCCGGGTGGAGGCCGCCGCTCTGAACCACCTCGACCTCTGGGTCCGCCGCGGGCTCCCCATCGAGATCACCATGCCGCACATCGGTGGCTCGGACATCGCCGGGACCGTCGATCTCGTCGGTCCCGACGTCGATGCGTTCGTCGGACTGGACGGCGATTCCGTCGCCGCGCGACCGGGCGAGCGGGTGGTCGTCGACCCGTCTCTCGCCTGGCTCGATCCGACCTCCGATCCGGCGAACTGGGAGGGGCGCGATCCCGCCGGCCTCCGCCTGATCGGAGAGCACACCGACGGGGGCTTCGCGGAGTACGTCGTCGTGCCCGCGGCCAACGTCGTTCCGATTCCCGACTCGCTGCCCTTCGATGTCGCGGCCGCCGCCTCGCTCGCCGGGGTAACGGCGTGGCGGGGGCTGGTCACCCGCGGTGGACTCCGGGACGACGAAGTGGTTCTCGTCACCGGCGCGTCGGGGGGCGTCTCGACCATGGCGATCCAGATCGCGAAGGTCCGCGGTGCGGCGGTGATCGCGGTGACGTCGACGCCCTGGGTGAAGCAGGTGGAGGCGCTCGGGGCGGACCTCGTTCTGGACCGTACCGCGGGCGACTGGGCGACCGTCGCCGGCACGGCTCGCGACGGGCACGGAGTCGACCTCGCGCTCGACTCGGTGGGTGCGCCGATGTGGAAGGACCTCTCGAGGTCGCTCGCGACCGGGGGACGCATCGTTTCGTACGGCGCCACCGGTGGGCCGAAGGTGGAGATCGATCTCCGCCACCACTTCTGGAAACAGACGAGCTTCCTCGGCACCACGATGGGGTCGCCGGAGGACTATCGCGCCGCGATGCAGGCGGTGGTCGACGGGGATGTCGCTCCGGTGATCCACGCGACGCTCCCTCTGGCCCGGTGCGCCGAGGCCCACCGGATGCTCGAGGCGGGCGAGGTGTTCGGGAAGGTCGTGCTGACACCCGGCTCGGGGTCGTGACGATGGACACGCGAGACGGAGGCGTTCCACCCGATCTGCGGGGCGTTCAGGAGGCGGTGGACGCCTGGATCGGGCAGTTCGAGGAGGGCTACTGGCCGCCCCACGTGAATCTGGCCCGGCTCACCGAGGAGGTGGGTGAACTCGCACGGCTGATCAACCACCGGTTCGGACCCAAGGCCAAGAAGCCGGAGGAGGATGATCAGGAGCTCGGCGAGGAGCTCGCCGACATTCTCTTCGTCCTCGTCGCGATCGCCAACGAGCAGGGGATCGACCTCACCGAGGCCTTCGACGGCGTTCTGACGAAGTACCGTCGCCGCGACTCGGATCGCTGGGAACGGAAGGCGGACAGCCCGGGGGGCGCGGAGGACTGAGTCCCCGCGGTACCCGGGCGAGTCAGTTCCCGATGCCGATTTTCACGCCGAGCTGCAGGAACGGCCACAGTTCCGCGTAGCCGGGGATATCGTCGTTGATCCGCTGCCGCTCCTTCTCCACCTCGGCCTGCACCCCGGGCACACCTGCGAGGTCGCCTTCGACGCTGGCCGTGATCTCCGGCTCACCGGTGAACGCCACGCCCGCGTCCAGGAACAGCCCGAATCCACCACCGGTCACACCCCCGAGTCCGACGCCGAGAAAGGGTGCGGTGCTGCTGTTCTGCCACTCTCCGAAGAGTCGGCCGCTCTCGGTGTACTGGACGTCACCGATCGTGATCGTTCCGGTGTTGGTCGTCTCGTACTCGAAGTCGCCCGATCGGAACAGGAGGCCACCCATCACCCGGAGCGGACCCACAACCGTGAGGTCGAGACCTGCCGTGGCGAAGAAGTCCGGGGTCGTCAGGTCGTAGGAGAGGTCGTCGATCTCGACGTCCTCGATCTCCACGGGTACGAAACCGATGCCGGCGCGGAGCCCCAGCCGATCGGTGAGCGCCAGCGAGACGTCACCACCGATGCCGGCCGATCCGATCCTGGGGAGAACGGCGATCTGGGCGGACACCCGCATCGGGGCCAAGAGGAGCACGAGCGCGAGGCTGCTCGAGATGGTCCAGGAAAAGAACTGTGGCATGGGATTCCAGGTGGTGGGTTTCGAGTCTGTGGGAGCAGAATACCCGTCGCGCACGTGAAGCGTCGATGCTCAGTCTTCGTCGCGGATTCGCACGAGTTCGTCGACGAAGTGATCGAGCTCTTCGATCGTGTTGTAGAAGTGCGCGCTCACACGGACATGCCCCGGACGATGGTCCACGACGATCCCTGCATCCGCCAGATCGGCGACCACCTGCGCTTCGTCCTCGGTCGCGATCATGACGATGTTCGAGCGGTGGGCTTCGTCGTCGCGCATCCGCAGCGAGAACCCCTCCTCGCGAAGACGCACGACGAGGTGGTCCGTGAGCTCTCGGTCGCGTGCGTAGATCGTGTCGAAGCCGATCGATTCCAGCAGGCGATGGGCGCCGAGCGCCATGTGCACGGTGGCGAGCGGCGGTGTGCCCAGCTCGAAGCGACGGGCGTCGTCCCGGAACTCGAAGTGCTCGAAGTCGAAGGCGAACTGGTCCTTCGCGGCGAACCAGCTGGTGAAGCGGGGGGTGAGTTCCTCGATCCTGTGGTGACGCACGAAGGCATACCCCAGACCGGGACCTCCGCAGAGCCACTTGAGCGGACCCGTCACGTAGGCGTCGACCCCCGCGTCGGTCACGTCGACCGGAATCTGCCCCGACGCCTGATAGCCGTCGATCACGCACCATGCGCCCGAGCGGTGGGCGATGTCGGCGATGGCCGAAATGTCCTGGATGAACCCGGTCGCGTAGAAGACGTGTGACGTGGCGACCATGAGCGTGCGGTCGTCGATCGCGTCCTCGTACTGTTCGAGGTCGATCCCGATGCCGTCCTCCGATCGGATCGGCACGAGTTCGATCTCCGGCTTGACCCGGAACTGGTAGGCGAGCGTCGGGAAGTCCAGCTCCGAGCAGATCACCCGGTTCCTGCCGTGTTCGATCGGGGCCCTCGGCATCGACTCGGTGATCATCGACAGGGCTGCGGACACCGACGGCATCAGCGCGGTCTCATCCTCGGAAGCCCCGTGGACTTCGCCGGCCCGCGCCCGCAGCGTCGAGAGCTTGCCCATCCAGTGCTCGTACCACGCCGACGCACCCCGCAGGTGCCACTGTTCGCGGAAGTCGCCGAGTTCGGCCTCGGCCGCCTTCGAGAGCGCACCGAGCGAGCACGAGTTCAGGTAGTTCGTGCGCGCGAGGATCGGGAAGTTCGCGCGGAGCGCGGTCAGGTCGAGGTCTGTCATGCGGTGGAACGCCGGGGAGGTGTGGAGGCAACGGTCCGTCGGGTTAGAGTATCGAACACCCCGGAACCGTCCGCGGGATTCGCCGACGTGGAATCGTCGGCGGTCGTACCCACTCACAATCCGATCGACCCGGAGACGCACCATGCAGGTCGCTTCCTCGAAGTCCGCTCTTCTTCTCGGACTCGTTCTCCCACTCGCCGCGTGCGGGGGCGATGACGCGTCCGCCGCCGGTGGTCTCGAGGGTGGCGACATCGATCTCGCGTGGACCACCGAGGAGGCCTACACGCTGGGCGGCTACCAGGCGATCGACTGGGACGCCTTCGGCGACGTCAGCGGCATCGGATTCGACGACGAGGGGAACCTCCACATCCTCGACACCCAGGCGGCGCGGGTGCATGTCGTGGCGCCGTCCGGTGAACGGGTCCGGAGCTTCGGGACGCAGGGCGAGGGGCCGGGTGAGTTGAACCGCCCCGAGTCGATGGTCGTATTCCCGGACGGAAGCCTGGCCGTGTACGACTTCGGAAAGTTCGGCTGGGTCCGATACGACGCCCAGGGCGAGTGGGTCGAGGATGTGACGTTCGACAATTCCGGCAGCATGCAGCTTCTCGGCAACTTCAGCGTGGCCGGACAGGACGCGGTGCTGGCCGAGGTCGTCGGCGAGATCCAGATGCGCCAGGGGCCCGGCGGCGGGGAGGACGTCGAGGCCGGCGGTGAGGCGGAAGAGCCGGGGCAGCCGATCGTACGGGTCGCGCTCGACGAGGGCGCCGAGCCGACGACGGTCTTCCGGGGATGGGAACCGCCGGAGCCGGAGGGGCCGGAGAGCGAGATGTCGGCCGAGAGCGATGCCGGAAACGTGATGCAGATTCGCATGTCGCCCCTGCGGGCATTCGAACCGGATGTCCGGCTGGCGGGGCTTCCCGACGGGGGCTTCGCAGTGGTCGACTCTACCAGCTACGACGTCGAGATCCGGGACGCCGCGGGCGAACTGGTCGCGACGGTATCGCGTCCGATTTCCCCGGTCCAGGTCACCGAGTCGATTCGCGAGGCCGAGCGGAACCGACGCATGGCCGAGATCGAGGCCCGCGAAGAGCGGGGCGACCAGACCGGGGGTGTCCGGATCCTCGGCGGCGGTGGACCGGGCGGAGAGTTCGACATGTCCGGCATGAATCGCATGATGCGGGAGCGCATCGAGAACATGACGTTCTACCCCGAGATTCCGGTCATCGAGGCGCTCGCAGCCGACCGCGACGGGCGCATCTGGATCCAGCGCACCTCGGGCGAGCCGGGTGAGGACGGCCCCACGGACATCGTTCTCGCCGACCGCACCTATTTCGGCACTCTCCCGGCGGAAGGAATCCGGATCCCCGACGCCTTCGGCCCGGGCGGCCTCGCCGCCTGGATCGAGACCGACGAATACGACGCGCAGCGGATCGTGGTGAAGCGGATCGTGGAAGGCGGAAGCGACTGACCATCCGCTCGGTCTGTCACGCCCGACCTCGTCCCGGTCGGCCTCACCATCCATGCCGCTGGTGAGGCCGGCGGGCACGACGTGGACCCCCTCGGGTACCGCTGCCCGTGATCTGGATCGCCATCGCGACCCTTCCATGGGTCCTCGTCCTCGGATTCCTCGTGCTGGGAGTCCGCCTGCCGCGCCGACTCCCCGCCACCGTCGCGGAACCGGCGGGTGGCTGGCGCCGTGTATCCGTCGTGATTCCGGCGCGGAACGAGGAGCGCAACATCGAGCGCGTCGTCCGGATGCTGGCCGCCAACGCCTACCCGGACCTCGAGATCATCGTGGTCGACGATCGGAGCGAGGACCGAACGGCCGACGTCGTGCGAGGGGTGGCCGGCGAGCTGGCCGGATCGAGCGGTGTCACCCTCCGACTCGTCGAGGGAGATGCCCTGCCCGACGGGTGGCTGGGAAAGCCCTGGGCGTGTCAGCAGGGGGGGCGTGTCGCGACGGGCGACTACATCCTCTTCACCGACGCCGACACCCGGCACGCGCCAGACCTGACACGGCGGGTGGTCGCGGAGCTGGAGCGGTCGGACGCCGACGCCCTCTCCCTGGCGGGCCGCCAACTCATGGAGAGCTTCTGGGAGCGGGTCGTGCAGCCGCAGATCTTCACGTCGCTCCTCTTCCGCTACACGAACAACCGCGATCCGCACCCGCCGGAGAAGTGGCGCGACGCGATCGCCAACGGGCAGTACATCTTCTTCCGTCGTGACACGTACCAGGCGATCGGCGGGCACGAGCCCGTCAGGGGGGAGGTCGTCGAGGACATGAAGATGGCCCAGCACCTCGTGAAGAACGGATACGCGCTCGAGATCCGAATGGCGGAGGACAGCTTCGCCACACGGATGTACGAATCCCTGGGCGAGCTGGTGCGCGGCTGGTCCAAGAACGTCATCCTCGGAGGCATGGCGACGATCCCCCCCGGACTGCTCCGACGGCTCGCACCGGCCGGGATCTTCGCGGGAACGGTCTTCCTCTGGCTGATGCCGCCGACGCTGCTCGCGG